>CAYJRI010000075.1:0-5556 GCA_964372435.1 Candidatus Woesearchaeota archaeon
CACATCCAACATTCTTTATTCATTTTTTCTTTAATTTCTTGTTATTTTTCTTCTGTATTTTTTCTTTCTCTTCTATTTCTACAATCTTCTCTGGGAAGAGAGGGCTCAGGAAGCTGCAATTCTTGCATTGCCACGTGCCTGTAATTCCTCCTGCAAAAGCCTGAATTTCCGTGCTTTTGCATCTGGGGCAAAATTTGATAGTAATTTTTTCTTTCAATTTGTCCTCAAGTATCCACTAGCGCTTCATGCGCATGTTCGACAATAAACTGCTTCCTGGGCTCCACATCATCTCCCATTAAGACAGAAAAAATGTGGTCAGCTTCAACAGCATCTTCTATGGTCACTTTTTTCAAAATTCTGGTTTTCGGATTCATGGTTGTCTCCCAAAGCTGTTCTGGATTCATTTCTCCAAGGCCTTTAAACCGGGTGATAGAGACATTCCCGAGCTTGTCAGTAAGTTTCTTCAAGGCAGCATCGGAATAGACGTAATGGTCTTTCTTTTTTCTTACCTTATAGAGCGGAGACACTGCAACATAAATATTTCCATTTTCTATAAGTTGCGGCATGAATCTGAAGAGGAATGTTAGAAGCAATGTTTTAATATGCGAGCCATCAACATCTGCATCAGTCATAATAATAATCTTCCCATACCGCAGTTTTTCAGCTGAAAACTGCTCCCCAACTCCCGTGCCAACTGCAGTAATAATATTCGCTATTTCTTCTGAAGAAAAAACTTTTGCAGGATTGGATTTTTCAACATTCAACGGCTTTCCCTTCAAAGGCAAAATAGCTTGATACTCTTTATTTCTGGCTTGTTTTGCACTATTATGAACAAATACGCCGGAAGCTAAAGCAAAATTATGTGTTTCAGGAATCTCAAGATCATACACATCAATTTTCTCATTGAGCCATTCAATATTTTTAATCTTATGATTATAATGGTGCACAGCTTCTACCATTCGTTGATAATCCTGATCGAAAAACCGCGAACAAAACGTCTTCAAACTCAAGATGCTCTTATCTCTATTTTTAACTCGTATTTCATCGAATGTTTCCAAATCTCCATGTTTATCAAACACTTTTTTCATGAGTTTCATGGTCTTTTCATAATAGGTTTGGTTATATGATTCCTTTCTTCGAACTCTGAATTCAGGAGTCCACTGCTTCTGAGTCATTTCTCTCCTCCAAACTAAAAGAACTTCATCTTTCCACTGTTCTTTTGCAAGGTGAGATAAATACTCACGGGCATCTGGATTTTCTTCAAAAAACTTTCTTACTTTCTCAGCAGCCTTCTTTCGGTGCTCATCATTACTCCAATATGCTTTCTGGCTTTGATTCAAGAGTTTATTATTTCTTCTTCGATACTCGTCATTTGAATGATAAAATTCAAGATACTTCTGAGTCATAAATACTTTATATTTCTCATCTCCCCACTGAACCTTAGCCTTTCTGCTTAACATTTCACGAACTTCTGGTTTTTTTGCCCAATCGCTCATTTTCTTTCGATATTCAGGAGTTTGACGGGCTGCAATTGATTTTTGCTTGCTCTCCCGAGTATGAAGTGTTTTTGATAAATGTTCTGTATGAAGCAAAAGATGTCCTTCTTTAGGAATTCGAACTATATTCAGAGGGTTATTATTCCTTTTATTGAAATCAATATGGTGCCTTGCATCTCCCTGATTTTCAGGGTAAACTCCATTTCTTAAATTATACTCATCGGCAAGAAGGTGAGTAAACACCCAAGTCTTATGCTGATCCCATACCATTTCATATCCATTGATAGTAATTCTCCCGCCAATCTTAGAAACCTTCTTATGCAGAGGCATGAGGGAAATTTCTTTTGTTAGATTCTTTGCTTCCTTATACGCACCATCTCTTAACATAAATTTATGGTCTGGTGTGCAAATAATTTCTTCCCCATTATCAAGAATAATTTTAATTACATTTACATTTCTCTTCGTTATCCTAGGATTTTCAATCTTTTCTATACCCATACTACCATCTTCCAGAATTGTATAGCAGAAGTTTTCTTTTCCTTGTTCATGCTCTTTAACAAGCTCCTTAAAGGAAAGATTCCTTCCATCAGCAAGAGCAATCTTAGTATCTCCTGAAAAACATCCTCCCGCGGATTCTCCTTCCACAATATACATCTCGGTGTCTTCAAATTTCTTCGACGAGCAATCAGCTAATTTTCCCGGCAGTCCTCCAAGGCCAAATGCATTCTTTCTTCTCACAAGGTCCCTTGCTTTTTTCGCAGCCTCCCGAGCCTTGGCAGCATCAGATGCTTTTTGCGCAATTCTTTTCGCAATAGGGGGATTTTGCTCAAAAAAATCAGACAAGGAAGAAGAAACAACAGAATCAACCAATCCTTTTACTTCAGAATTTCCTAATTTTGTTTTGGTCTGCCCCTCAAATTGCGGTTCAGGAATCTTCACAGAGACAACAGAGGTAAGCCCCTCGCGAACATCATCTCCCGTAATGGTCATATTCTTTAGCATACCTTGTTTCTGCGCATAGTCATTAATCACCCTTGTCAAAGCTGTTTTGAATCCGACAATGTGCGTGCCTCCTTCAACTGTGTTAATCGTGTTCACAAATCCAAAGATATTTTCCTGATATGTATTATTGTACTGGATTGCGCACTCTACAATAATCTTATCTGCCTGCTTTTTGAAATACACCGGCTTATGAAGCTCATCTTTATTTTTATTCGCCCACTTGACAAATTCTATCAATCCGCCGGTGTAATAGAATTCCTCAACCTTTTCTTTCTCTTCTTCCTTCAAAATAATCTTCAGGCCAGCATTAAGAAAAGCAATTTCTCTTAGTCTGTTAGCAATGGTGCTGAACTCAAAAGTAGTGCTTGAAAAAATAGTATCATCAGGATAAAATGTAACCAGTGTTCCTGTTTCAGAACTTTTGCCAACAATTTTGACGTCATGTACCGGGATTCCAATTTTGTATTCTTGCTGGTAAACATTCCCTTCTCTCTTTACCTGAACGATCATTTTCTTAGAAAGTGCAGCAACAACTGAAATTCCGACGCCATGCAATCCACCGGAAATCATATACGCTTTCTTGTCAAACTTTCCACCTGCATGCAATTTCGTAACCACGACTTGCAGGGCAGATACTTTATAGACAGGATGCTTATCAACGGGAATCCCTCTCCCATTATCAGATACTGTAACGCTTCCGTCTTTATTTAGCGTAACCGTAATGACAGTGCAATGACCTGCCATTGCTTCGTCAACAGAATTATCAACAACTTCCCAGACAAGGTGATGCAGTCCTTCTTTGCCTGTACTGCCTATGTACATTGCCGGCCTATGGCGGACTCCTTCAAGCCCTTCAAGGACCTTAATTTCATCCGCTGTGTATTTTTTGCCCTCTGCCATTTTCAAATTTGGAAAGTTTCCACTAATCCTCATGATGATAAATGAATCAGAAGATGAGCTTTCCTCTTTCCTTAGATAATAAAGAAATCATGCTTTAAAAATCTTTCGACATCCTTTATCGACGATAAATGGATTTTTGAGTAACCAATAAGCTTTTTGCTCGCCTTTCAACAATCGGTAATTCCCTCTCCAGGTATTACTTTCGTAATGCTTAAAGATTACAATAGTAATCAAAAGGTTTAAATACCAGTATTACATCTGTAACACAGAAAACGTACAAGTGTAATCATGAAGCTTGAGGAACATGAAAAGGCGTATGAAGAGCATCTGAAGAATATAGAAAGGACTATAGAAGAGGGTATAGAAGAGAATCAGCGAAATCTTGGCTTCAATATCTCACAGGGATCAGTCGAGATCTTTGCAATCTACCTTCATAAACTGCACTTGCTACAAGGATCAGGCGATCAATTTGATCATCGTATTTTTAGGAGTAAAATGCTTCTAAGCAAGAAAATTCCCGCCTCATTTCCTGCAAGAAAGGAAATTCTTGAATTAATGGGGTCTATTGAATCAGAGCGAATTGCCCTCTGTTACGGGAATCGAAAGCCTCAAGAAAGAATCGAGAAAGCTATTCATGCTTTCCAAAAATTAAGAAAAATAATAAATGAGAATCTCAAACATGCTCAAAAGAAATGATCTCATCGCATATGCAATGAATGTTGCCTCTTATCTCATTTCAAAAGTCGAGGGCATTAATCAAATCATCCTTCATGGGTCTATTGCAAGAGGCGATTTTGATGAAGAATCTGATATCGACCTCTTTATCGAAGCAGGAAAAAAAGCCGAACAAAAGATACATCAAGCTCTTGAAAACTACTCTAAGACAACGAACTACAGGCAATGGGAACTTAAGGGTATAAAAAATTCAATCTCTGTTATCGTAGGAGAGCTAGAGAGCAATGAATGGAGAGACTTGAAGCGAGCAATGATGAATACAGGCCTTCTTTTGTATGGAAAATACAAAGCAAGCACTGAAAAAATCCAGTCATATACACTCTTCTCCTTTGAGAACATTAAACCAGAAAAGAAAAGAGTAGCTGTTTTCAGAAAGCTCTTTGGTTTTACCCGGGGCATAAAGAAATATCAGGGATTAGCTCAGAAAATCAAAGCAATGAAAGTAGGAAAAGGTGCACTCCTCGTTCCCTTGGAACATGTGAATGAACTAAGAAATTATTTCCAAAAAGAAAAAATTCCCGTAGGACTCTACGATCTCTGGTCAGATGAGAAATTAGGATAAGTTATGATGCCTCTTTCTTGAAAAGGCACTCTGGAGCATAGGTATATTTATACTCTGCATGAGTAAAATTATAGAAAAGAGTAAAACTTATAAACTATAGTCTCCCTATAGGGTTATGATAACGACAATTCAGCTCGATGAGAAAGTTAAAAAATCTCTGGACAGAATGAAAGGAATGGGGAAAGAAACCTACGAAGAAGTTATTGTCGAAATGATGCGTGCTCTTGAAGAGCAAAAGAGAAGGAAGAATGAACTCATGATTGAGGGGTACCAAGAAATAGCCGAAGAAAATCTGAAGATTACTCGCGAATTTGAGGCAATCGAAGAGAATTTTGATTGGAAATGGGAGAAATAAAAAGAGGAGATATCATTCTTGTTAATCTCGAACCTGTAAAAGGAAGTGAATGGGGAGGAGTAAGACCCGCACTCGTTATTCAGAATGATCTCGGAAATAAATATAGTCTAACAACAATCATCTCTCCCATCACTTCAAAAATCTTCGCTAAAGAGTACCCTTTTCATGTTAGACTATTTCGTGGAGACGCTAAACTTGAAAGAGATTCTACAGTATTATTAGACCAAATCATAAAAATTTGCAAAATCTCCGAACTCTGCCATAAACCTCAGAATTCCTTCTGGGAATTCTGATGGTGCTCAAAAACCAATGGTTTTTGACATGGCGAAGTCTGTTCGGAGATTTTTTCTACAGCAAATTTTTAGGCCTTCAGAAATGCAAAAAGCATTTCTGAGAGCTCTCATCATCTTTGATGATAAAGTCACTAAAAGCGACTCCATTCATCCCCATTTTTAACCTCAGAATTCTTGATGAGAATTCTGACGGTGCTCAAGAACCATGGAGTG
>CAYJRI010000076.1:0-5517 GCA_964372435.1 Candidatus Woesearchaeota archaeon
CCATCTTCAACCCTACAACAACAACGCTTGCTTTTTCAATGCAGGCGTCATTTCCTCATATGTAAATTTAAAAATATCTAAAGGATCCATGGGTTTGAAAGATTCAAATTTCTTCACAGCTTTTCCTAGCAGAATCTCTAACTTTTTCCGTAGTTGTTTCTCTTTACCTTCATTCCAAAACTTTCTTTCCATTAATTCCTTCTTCAACAGAGGAACAGGATCTTTTTTCATGGCAGCCTCAACTTCCTCCTTGCTCCTATAACGAGAAGCATCATCAGCTGTAGTATGATCTCCTAATCGATAACCTACCGCCTCGATAAGTACAGGCATTCCCTCAAGAGCTTTTTTTCTTGCTTGGAGAACAGCCTGATACACCGCGTCTATGCTATTCCCATCAATTCGTACTCCTTCAATACCATAAGCATCAGCTTTCTGCGCCAACGTGGAAGAAGCAGTCTGCTTCTTCAAGGGAAGAGAGATTGCATATTGGTTATTCTCGCACATAAAAATAACCGGAACCTTAAAGACACCTGCAAAATTCAGGGCTTCATGAAAATCTCCCTTGGAGGTAGCCCCATCCCCCAAAAAACACAACACCACTTTCTTCTGTCCTTTCTTCTTAAAACCCCATGCTAAACCAACAGCATGCGGAATCTGCGACGCAACAGGAATATTCACAGGCAGTATATTGATTCCATGAGGAATATCCATGCCTCTCTCATCTCCAGAATTATATTGCAGCAACATCTCTATGGGATAGCCACGAGCAAGAAAAGCAGCCCACTGCCTAAAATAAGGAACAACCCAGTCCTCTTTCCTCAACGCCAAAACAGAACCAACTTGCATTGCTTCATGCCCCTTCACAGACGCAAAAGTCCCAAGCCTACCCTGTCTCTGCAGAGAAAGCATCTTTTCATCAAGCATCCTTGACAGGACCATAAGTTCATATGCGTGAAGAAGTTCTTGTTTGTTCATTTTGCTAACAGCTTAAGTACCTCTTTAAGTAATGGGCTGAAGCAGCCTTGAGCGATGGAAATAGCATCCTCTGCTTCTTGAAGAGAGGCTCGATAGCCATCATAATTTATTTTGTGCCTTAACTTTCTCAGCTCTTGGAGAAGATAAATTGGCCTCCCGGTTTCAACTTTAAGCTTCATAAGCTCATCAATAGAGATAACATGGTCCGGAGACTCTAAACCTTTATGAATCAATAAAGCCTCCCCTAACATGCGAAATGATTCGTAGATATTTCTTACAATAGTGTTGGCAGATTTTTCAGTGATGGGTATACTTAAAGTATATCTTATATCGTTTTCTGCTGATTGAGCGATGCTCAAGGCCCTCTTTTTATCAGGAATCTTTACTCTCATGCACTTACCTCCAAGAATCCCTCAAGAAGGATGCCATTAGCTATATTCGCAAATAAATTTTTATCTATTTTTTTCCTTGAAAAAAGATACAGATTCACTTTGACATTTTTTCGATAACCAAATTCCTTCAGGATAAGAAATTCCTGTATCCGCAATTCTTTTTGGTCAAGCACTTCTACAGCAATATCAATATCACTGGTTTCGATATCATCACCTTTTCTATAACTGCCGAATAAGATAATTGCTCGTGCATTATAAAGGTTTTCTATATCCCGGGTAATGCCAGCCTCTCCAATCATCATGAGGTTAAAACACACTTTTCTTATCCTCTGATAAGGATGTTTCTTATTGCAAGAAACCCTCCATGATTTTCCAATAATCTCTCTCGTCAAGAAACCTTCTTTTACCAGTTGAGTTACAAGATGATGGGCAGTATTTTTTGAAATCTTTAATTCCTCAGCGAGCTGAGTAAGCCCTAAAGAAGCATGAGGAAATGAGAAGAACCAATACAATACCTTTAGATATGCTTCACTCAAGGGGGGGATGGGGATGCTTTTTATTTTTATCTCCATAGTTATGGTAATGAAGAGAACTATATAAACCTTTTGGTAACCATATGGTTACTTAGAGAACCATATGATTCTTTTAGAAACCAGAATACTTCACTTATCTAAAGCCCACTTCTTTAAAACAGAATGCTATTTATTAGACTAACATGAAGTTCAGCAATTTTCCCCGCTTATCTTTGACCATTTGCCTGTTTTTCCCTGAACAAACTCTGGCCCTCCTTCAAGCCGTCTTTCTAAAATACATGCACAAATTCGCTCTGTTATTTTGAATTTTTCACTTGCACTAGGACTAATTTCAATAATGACTGCTGTAAGTTCGCATCTGAATCTTTGTCTCCAGATATTTCCACTATCATCGGGAGCGCGCGGATGAGAATCTTCAACAATAGAAATAAAATTATACCTAAGCGTGCCTAAATTTGATTTTGGGATCGAACCTCCTTTCATATTTTGAAAGGGAACTTGAATTCCTGGAGGATCGTGCCAAACAATTTTAGGAGCTTGTACTTCTGTACCTTTCAAATGTTTTTTAACGTCATATAAAGAACCTTTTAAAAAGCTAGTTGTTCCCTCCTCAACAAAATCATCAGCACACCATATAATAGATCCTGGAATACAATAATTTTCTGATTTTCCTTCTCTAACTTCTTCTTCCACTGAATTCTTCCACAAAGTGTTTATATCTGGTAATTTAAGCTCTTTCAAACTCTTTTCTTTAATTATTTCTATCTCTTTATACATAAATTGCGAAAGTTCATCAGAACTAGATTTTCCTATTTTGCGTGAAAGAGTTACATCCTTTCCACTATCCTGCTTTTTGCTTGTAAGTTGTATAAATTGTCCTTCAGGGCATGAATCTGGATCACTGCCTTTAAATAAAGTAGCAACTGCCAAAAATCCGTATCCAGCATAATAAGAAACGTGAGAAACACCATTTTCCACTTTTACACTCCATCCTTCAAATTTTCCAAGCAAAGGATCTGGTGGTTGGGCCGATGTAAAAGGTAATGCATTTCTAAATCTTGCATTAAATTCTATTTGATCTTGTATAGATAAAAGCGCTTTCGGAATATTAAATCCCTCAACCTGTTGCCCAGGCTTTCTATAAATTGTCATCTTCTCAACCCAGCACGGCTGTGTTGTCAGCTGACTGGCGGGAGGCCCTCCACCCGGACTTTGTAAAAGTATAATATCTCCTGATTTAGTTCTGGATTTATCTAAAGAAATAGGCTCTGTAGAAGGCGGAGTTATATCGGGAGTAATGCATGCACTTTCTGTTACAAAACCATATCTTTTCTCAGGAGGAGCATTATTGTAAAGAGACGCATAAATACCTATTAATTCGCCTTTTTTGGTAAGTTTACCTTCAATTAATACATTTTCTAGGAATCCGCATCTTCCTTCAGGATTATAAGGCCCATCAATTCCCAACTCTTGATTTGTATCGCAATCTACAAGACAAAGATATATTTCATCACCTGTTTCAAATTGACTTGGATCATATAAACATGCTGTGTCTACTCCCCCCCTGCATGTAATTTGTTTTTTCTCTTCTATTGGTTGTGGGCCTATTTTTATTTTAATTTTAGTATCGCCTATTTGTCCGCTCATATCAGTACATGTTACTGTCAATAAATGTTCACTATCATATCTAATTCCGTCTCCTAAAGTTCCTATAATAAATTCTAATGGGCGAGAGGTAATATCATTTCCGGTAAATTCTGCGCCGCCAACAGTTTCCCAATCAGTTTCTAGAATAGAAAATCTTCCAAAGTCGCTATCTGCATAAACACTGCAATGTTTAATATCTCTTTCTCCAGATCCATCCAAAACAAAGAATATTGTCGGAAGACTTTGCAAAGTTACTTCGTCTGAATCAAGATACAAAAAAGCCAACTCAGGAGCATTGTCAATAGGATCTGCTCCAAAAATCTCTTCTTGTCCCCGTTCATTTACAGGAGCTGGACCATCTTTAAATAAAAAGTTAAGGATGTAAATAGGATCAGTTAAATCTATATTATTATCGCCATTAACATCTCCTGCTTGCAAGCAAGAAGGCTCAGCTCCACCTGAAAAAAGGAAGAAAAGCTCATAAATTGCATCTCCAATATCTAATATTCCATCACCATTTGCGTCACCACGCATAAATGCTTTATCGCATGTTTCAATAGCTGATGTAGTTGTTACTAATAAAATTACGAAAATAAATGCTATAATTATCTTCATTTCTTCCCCTTCGCCCACTTTTTTAAGATAGGGTAGGGAACAGCTCCGCAAATTGCATCGCCTGTCTTCTCATTAAAAAAGAAAGGAACTGCCGTGCATACTCCTTTGTCTACAGTCTTCATGTCATTTAAGTTCTTGATGTTATGCCAGACTTCTTTCTTATCCACTTTTGTCTTCAGTTCTTTCTCTAATTTCCCGACTAAAGGCAACATTTCATGACAATGCACACATTCTGTTCCATAAAACATGACCAGTTTTTTTCCCATAACGACCTCTCAATCGAAAGGAGAAAGAGATTTATAAACATATTCACGCGATCAGGCTCTGTTGAAAATATACTAAATTTTTGTGTATAAATTATACCTCTAAAAAATGTTAAGGGCTAAATTTAACTCGATAAAAAATGTAGCTAAAAACTATATGAAAAATAAAACAGCTGAAGAGGATTTTCAACAGAGCCCACAGAATCACCAATCTTTTTAAACAAACCTCTCTTCTCCAAGTAATGAATCAGCCAAGCATCCCTCTTCAAGTGCTCAGAGAAGTATTCAGCTACCAAGACTTCCGCCCCAATCAAAAAGCAGTCATCGACAATATCCTGCAGGGAAAAAACACCCTTGCAATCATGCCTACAGGAGCTGGCAAATCGCTCTGCTTTCAGATACCCGCTATCATCTTCCAGGGTCTTACGCTCGTGATCTCTCCACTCATCGCCCTCATGAAGGACCAAGTAGATTCCCTGAGAAAAAAAGGAATTACAAATGCAGTCTTCCTCAATTCCTCTCTTACGGCAGCAGAGCAAGAAGAGGTCTACACAAAAATCAAACAACGAGAACTGAAGCTCCTCTACCTTGCCCCCGAAACCCTTCTCAATAATAAGCTCATCAACATCTTGAAAGAAACAAATATAAGCCTCGTTGCTATAGATGAAGCCCATTGCATCTCTGCTTGGGGTCACGACTTCCGCCCGGATTACCTCAAAATAAGGGAGGTAATCGAAGAATTAAAAAACCCGCCAATACTTGGACTAACCGCAACTGCAAATAAAAAAGTCGAACAAGACATTCTCAATCAGCTCAACATCCATTTAGATGTATTTAAAGACACCTTTGACAGGAAAAATCTCTTGCTTTCTATGGTAAAATTAAAGCCAGGGCAAAAGAAAAATCATATTGTCAAAGAAATTCTAGAAAAAGTCCAAGGCCCTGCAATTATCTATGTCAATTTTGTGAAAACAACCGCAGAGCTCGCCTCATTTTTGAAAGAGCAGGGGTTTTCCTGTGAGTATTATAATGGTGCGTTAGATCATGAAACAAGGCGGAGAATTCAAGACAATTTTCTCCAAGGGAGAACCA
>CAYJRI010000077.1:0-5359 GCA_964372435.1 Candidatus Woesearchaeota archaeon
AGAGTTGACTTACCAGCTCCATTTGGGCCTATGAGAGCTATGATTTCTCCTTGTTCTATTTCAATATTGATCCCATGGAGGATTTCTGTGCCGTTGTAGCCTGAAGTGAGATGTTCTATTTTGAGCATTTTTCGATAATTTAAAGAAGTTGCAATTCAGTGATCCTTTTGAAGTGCTTCTTATTATGAGTGAGGAGAGGTTCGTGGTGTGTGATGGCGATTGAAGCTATGAAAATATCAAGAACATCGATAATTTCTCCCTTTGAAGAAAGTGATTCGAAAATCTTAGCTGCTTTTTTTGAAGCTGGAGTGTCAAGATAAAGAATCTCTATCTCTTTGAGAAACTGTTCAACTGCATCTAACGCATTTTTTTGAGCGGAGCGATAAACTCCCTTCCAAAGTTCAAAACTATTGACAGCTGTTGTCGTTAGTCGTTCATTTTCATCTTTGAGATGTGTAATTTGCTGAACAATAGTTTCCTCACCTCGTAGAAAATGAACCATGACATCGGTATCGAGACAGACCATTATAATCTCCTGGACACAATCTTTCTTTCGTTATAAATCTCCTCAAGGAGTTTGTCAGCTTCTTTTTCATTCATTTTCCATTTCCCAGCAAGGTCGCTTAAATTCCTTCTCTTCATCTTTCTCCTTCTCAGCTCATTTAAGGCATTGTCAAATGTTATTATCCTCCCTTGTTGTTTCTGGAGTTCAGCTGCTACGTTGAGTAGCCATCGATAATTTTCTTCACTGATTTTGATGGTTTTAGCTTCCATGATTCTACTAAGTTACTTAGTAACTTAGTAGTATATAAATCTTTCTATTCTCCTAAATATGCCTCGAGGACTTGAGGATTATTTTTTATTTTTTGGGGGCTTCCAGAGGCAATCACTTTGCCTTCATCCATGACCATGACTTCGTCTGCAATGTTGAGGGTGAAGTTCATATCATGCTCTATTAAAAGGATGGTTTCTCCTTCTTCCTTGAGCTTCAGGAGAAGGGAGGATATCTCCTTCCTTAAGAAAGGGTTGATGCCAGCGACAGGCTCATCTAACATCAGGAGGGTGTGAGGATTAAGTATTGCTCTTGCTAATTCTACAAGGCGTTTTTGGCCATAACTCAGTTCTTTGGTTAATGTATTTTCAAAATTTTCCATTTTGATTATTTTCAATATTTCTCTGATTTTTTCTTCTTTTTTCCCTCCAAGGTTTTTTCCTAGAAGATTTTTCCAGAATTTTGTATCTTCATTATCAAGAGCAAGGAGGAGATTTTCTTTTATGGTGAGATACTTGAATAATCGAGATTGCTGGAAGAGTCTGGAGATGCCGAGATTTGAGATTATTTCTGGGGAAAGATTTGTGATGTCATTGTTGTTGAGGACAATTTTTCCAGCATCTGCTTTGATGATACCTGAGATGATATTGAATAAGGTTGATTTCCCAGCTCCATTTGGACCTATGAGTGCTGTTATGGTTTTTTCTTTTACTCTGAAGCTACAATCATCTACTGCTTTGACTCCACCAAAATATTTTTTGATTTCTCTTATTTCGAGCATTTTACTCTATCTCCACTTTTCCAAAAAAACCTTTAGGTTTATAGATGAGGATGAGGAGTATAAGGAGTGCGTAGATCATTTGTCTTAGAGGACCAATGACTGAAGAAGGAAATCCAATAAATCTTAGAGGTTCGGGGAGGAGGATGAGGATGAATGTGGCAATGATCGTACCTTTTAAAGACGCGAGGCCGCCGATGATAACGATGGCGAGCACTGGAATAATTTGGAGGATGGTGAAGTTTGAGGGATCAATGTACGTGAGGTAGTGCGCAAAGAGACTACCAGCGATGCCTGCGAAGAATGCTGACACTCCTAGCGAGATGGATTTTATCTTGAAGGTGTTTTTACCTAAGATCCGTGTTGCGAGTTCATCGTCTCTTGTTGCCTCGAGGACTTTTCCGAAAGGAGAGGAGGTGATTTTTTTAATCATGAGAGTGGAAATAATGACAGCAATAAGTGTTAGGATGAGGAAACTGATATTATTGAATGAGAAATTGAATGCAGAAGGCCTTGGAATGCCTGGAAGACCAAGAGGACCTCTTGTCAGAGATGTCCAGTTGAGGAGTATTCCGTAGATGACAAAGGAAAAGCCTAGGGTGGTGAGAGCAAGATAATCTCCTCTAATTTTATGCGTGGGGAGAGCGAGGAGAAAACCGAAGAGCATTGCTCCTATCCCGCTTACGGGAAGTGCGATCCAAAAGGGAATTCCAGAGAGTGTGAGAAGAGCTGAGATATATGCGCCAAGAGCAAAGAATGCGATGTGGCCAAGATTAAGAAGACCAGTGAAGCCGATACTTACTTGGAGGGAGATTGCTAAGATCATGTAAATTCCTACAAGGATGAGGAGATGAATGAGATAAAGATGGATCATTTTGATTTTGTCGGTTTTATGTGATACAACGACATATCATTTTCTATCTTTGAATATATGGTTATCATTTTTTTCCGAGGATGCCTTCTGGTTTGATGAGAAGGAAAAGGAATAAGAGGAGAAAGGCTATGGCGTCTTTATAGCCTGAAGGGAGGAAGGCGATGCCGAGATTTTCTGCGATTCCGAGGAGGAAGGAGCCAAGGACTGCTCCTGGAACGCTGCCGATGCCACCGATGATTGAAGCTGTGAAGCCTTTGATGATGAGAGAGGTTCCCATGATCTGAGTGAGATTTTGCTCTAGGCCAATGAGAATAGATGCAACGCCTGCAAGAAATGAGCTGATCATGAATGTCCAAAGATAGATTCTCTCTGAGGAAATTCCAAGAATTTCAGCTGCTTCTTTATTATCTGCTACAGCTCTCATTGCCTTGCCTATTTTTGTATTTTTCATAAAGATGAGGAGGAGAAGGAAAAGAATAAGGGAGGAAATAATAATAAAAATCTGAAGAGGAGTTATCACCATATTTTGGAATTCGATGCCTTGTCGTATGTCGAGGAAAGGGATTGTTTTTACATTGGCTCCGAAGATGAGGAGGAGGAGGGCTTCAAGGAAAAAAAGGAGAGCAATGCTGGCAATGAGGAGAATGGTAGACGGGGCTTTTCTCTTTCGGAATTGCTTGTAAAGGATGTTCATGAGAAGTCCTATGATAACTGAAAAAAGAAGAGTAAAAAGGATTGAAAGAGAAAAGGGAATTCCGAGCAGGGAGAAAAGTGTGTAGAGGAAGTATGCTGAAAGAGCTATGGTTGCTCCATGGGCAAAGTGGACGAATTTTGCCGTGTTGTAAATGAGGGAGAATCCAGAGGCAACCAGGGCGTATATTGCACCTGCGATTAGGCCATTGATAAGGAATTGTGGAGAGAAGGGCATCTTGAAGCAAGGAAGAAGGAATTTATAAAATATATTGTTATGGATTTACAGTTTTCTTTTTTATTCAACACCATATAAAATATATTGTTATGGATTTACAGTTTTCTTTTTTATTCAACACCACCTCGAACTCCTTGCCTATAATAGAAGGCATTTTGAGCAACTACAGCATTTTGGCTTGAAGCTTGTTTCTCTTTAATTTTTGTATAGCTAATTTTATAAACTTAGTTTACTTTGAGGATTTATGGGAATTGATTATTTTGATGATGCATTGCTCTGTAGACCTGGAACGAGATACTATAGCGTAGGACATAAATAACTTACCTCGAAATTTATGTCCTCCGAATATAGCAAAAGACAAACTGGAAAATTAATTCAGTCTTTTGCTATATATCGGTATTCTTTTGCTATATATCGGTATTCTTTTGCTATATATCGGTATAAAGGATAAGAATGATCCAGAGGATATTATGCAGCCTATTGCTAGCAATAACAATCCGATTCATTACAATTCTCTAGAGCAAGCATTGAAGATGGCTAAAAAATGGGCGGCTGAACATCCAGAGACAGAGGTAAGAATTTATAGAATGACTGTTACCGAAGATAGAACTCGATGGAATGAACTTAATCACTAACTCTTACTGACTCAACTCAAACTTCCCATCTTTGACTATGTAGATATCATAATTCCCTGTGATCTCACCATTTTCATCGAATTTGATTTTTCCAGAGGCTCCATCAAATTCTGTTGCGTAGATCTTGTTCTTAATTTCCTCGCCTGTTTTTGCTCCTGCTTGGATTGCGAGGTGCAGGGCTTGGAATGCGTCATAGCCTTGGGCTGCGAAAGGGCCTGGGTCTTTAGTGTAAACTTCATTATGGCGTTGGATGAAGCCTGTTGTTCCTGAACTTACTGAAGTGAGGATGAGACCTTCTGCTGAGTTCCCAGCGCCTTTGATAATGTCATCACTTTTGAGACCTTCTGATCCGAAGATCGTCGCATTAATTTTGAGTTCTTTGATTTGCTTGAGAGCAGCTACTGCTGAGTCTGGTGAGTTGGAGATGATGTAGATGCTGTCTGGCTTTGCGTTCTTTATCTTTGTTAGCTGGGTTCTCAGGTCTACAGAGGTTCTTTCAAAGGCCTCGCTTGCTACTACTAATCCGCCTTTGAGAACGAAACTCTTTACAAGAACTTCATTGAATCCTACACCATATTCTTCATTGCTGTAGAGAATTGCGAGTTTTTTGAAACCTTTTTTAGCGACAAGTGCTGCGCCAAAATCTCCTTGGAGAGCGTCGCTTGGCACTGTTCTGAAGATAAAGTCGCCTGCTTCTGTGATTTTTGGAGAGGTCGAGGCAGGACTGATCATGACAACTTTCTGTTCATTTGCTATGGGAGCTGCAGGCAATGTTGCACCAGAGCATAATTCACCAATGATAGCCTGCACTTTATTGATTGAAATGAGCTTGTTGATGGCTGTGACAGCTTCTTTGCCGTCGCACTTAGAGTCTTCATAGATAAGCTCTAAGTTAGAGCCAAGATCTTTCTTTGCTAATTCTATTCCGTCTTTAACACTGAGTCCATAGGAAGCTGCATCTCCTGTCAAGGGTATCATGACTCCAATTCTGATAGCAGTTCCTTGTGTTTCTTTTTGTCTTTGAATACCTATTGCAATAAGAAGAATAAGGGCAATTGCGCCAATGATGATTCCTGCCCAGAGTTTTCCCTGGTGAACTTGTGTTTTTTGAGGGGGAGTTTCTGGAGAAGTCTGTGGCTGGGATTGAGAAGGAGCTGGTTGTGGTTGATGCTTTGGAGAAGGATGTGATGGCGATGTCTTTTTTGGCTCTTTGGGTTTCTCTTCTGCCATGCCTGCATAAGAAGCTTGTTTTTTAAATAGTTTTTGGTCTTCTTCAGGTTTTTAACTACTGAGATAGTGTAACTTTTTTGTATATAATTTAGGTGATTGATACATTTTAGCACCAAAAAGGCTTATAATTAAGCAAAACTAC
>CAYJRI010000078.1:0-5262 GCA_964372435.1 Candidatus Woesearchaeota archaeon
CTCGACCTTTTTTCTCCCATATATCCCAGAGAAAATAGGACTTTTTAAATTTATAAATCTATCCAAAGGTAAAGGTGTAGATGCGGAAGCCCTCTTGCGCTTCTATAGTTAATCCGTGCTTTCCATAATCATCTAAGGAGATGATGTTGTAGAGGGTGTGATCTTGGATGGAATAGGATTTTTTTGTTTCAAGTTGATTATCAAGGATGAGTGTTATGGTTGTAAGATTTTCATTTGCACTTCCTGCAACGATATTCACCTTTTTGGCTTCAAATTTGAGAGTGATCATACCTGTTTCGCTTATCAGTTCCATGTAATCCTTGTCATTATACCATGTACCTTCAAGATAAGCATAGTTTTCTTTCATTTCTCCTTGTGGCGGGAGTGTGTAGATAACTTCTTTTTCAGGAGAGAATCCCTCTGCATTGCCTAGGAGGTTTCTGCCTTGTGCGAATTGGTAACCGAAATAAATTTCAGGAGTTCCAATTTTCTCGAAATCAGGGGATTCTGCATCTGGTTGGGATGTTTCCAGTTCCATGTCAACTTTTTCCTGGAGAACTTGGGCTCTTTCTTCTAAAAGCTCTTGGATCTTTTTTTCTGTTTCTTCATATTTTCCTTCGCCAAAGTGCCGGTAGATAATAAATCCATCAATATCAATGAGATATTTCGCAGGCCAGAATCTATTATTGTAAGCATTCCATGTTTGGAAGTTATTATCTTGGACAACAGGGTAAGTGAGACCAAACTCTTTTATGGCATTTTCCACATTCTCCCTTTTCTTTTCAAATTCAAATTCTGGAGAATGGACTCCTATAATGATAAGGCCTTGATCTTTGTACTTGCTCCACCACGCCTTGAGGTAAGGGAAGGTGCGCTGGCAGTTGATGCAAGTATAGGTCCAGAAGTCAATTAAGATAACTTTTTTTCCAATATTTTCTTGAAGCGTGATGGTTGATTGGTTGTTGGGAAGGTTGAGATAGCCTGAGATGCCTTGGAGTTCTGGTGCTATGAGATATTTTGCTTGCTTTTCTGCAACTCTTGCAGATGTATCCAAATTAATAATTAATTTTCTCTCACCCTCCTTAAGTTGACTTGTTTTTTGCGTCTGGAGAAGAACGATTGCAGCGATAATTGCTATAATAACAATAATGAGAGTGATTTGGCGAGGATTCAGTTTCATTTTTCTTGAGCTTCTATACATTTATCACATGCTTCTTAGAAGCATCTTCATTTTTCTTGAGCTTCTCTTACAGAAGCTGCTGCAAGATAGGAGAGAAAAGCAGGAATTAAGGGCAGAACACAAGGACTGAGGAATGAGATAATGCCTCCAAGGAATGCTATGGCAATACCAAGTTTATTGAAACTGAAACTTTCTCCTGAGAAAAGGTTGACAAGGAATGGGAAAGAGGCGATTCTGCTCAATTGATTGGTAAAAACAAGGATTCCCATGATGATGAGGATGATACCAAAGAAATAGTTGACATATTTCATTTTATTTCCTATTTTGGCTATGTATTTTTTTGAGGCTTCTGTAAACAAACCAACAAGGAGGAAGGGAATGCCGAGGCCTAGGGAGTAGGCGAAGAGTAGGGAGAAGGCGCTTCCTGGCTGAGTAATTGCAAGGGTGAGGATTGCTCCGAGCACTGCGCCAACACAAGGTGTCCAACCAACTGCAAAGGCTGCTCCAAAGATAAAACTGGTGAGATAGGCGAAGGAAAATCTCTTCTTGACAGCGAATTTATGTTCTCTTTCGAGGGGGGGGATTTTCAAGAGGCCAAGCAAATAAAGGCCAAAGAGGATGATAATAACTCCGCCGAGGTAGCCAAGCCATTTTTGAGTGGTATATGCAAATTGTGGAATGACTCCATTGAGGATTACGCCAAGGAGGGAGAAAATAATGGAAAAGCCTAGGACAAAGGCAACACTGTGGAGGAAGATTTTGAATCGTGGCATTTTTTCCATTCTTGTCATTTTAAGTTTTCGCTGATTTCAGAAATTAATGTGGTGCTTTCCCTAAGAGGATGGGTTTGGTTTCTCTTGTGGTTTTTCCATGGTTGTTAAGCTCTCCATTAACTCTTTTATTTTTTGTTAAAATTTATTTAGTTCAGCGAGGTACTGCTCCTTGTTCCAGGAACTGAGGTCTTTTTTTACTTGCTGTTTGTTTTGGAGGATGATTTTTGTATGTTGATAAGTAATTCCAAATTGTTTTGCAAGATCCCTTTCTTCTGCAGTTGCTTTTCCATCATTGTAATGGATTCTGAAGCCTACAAGGTTTGGTCTCTGGAGCTCATTGAAAGCTGGAAGCGTTGCATCTGCCTGCTCTCGTTTGCAGATCGGGCACCAGTCTGCGAAGAAATAGAGGAGAATAACTTTATTCTCTGCGAGGGCTTTACTGTATGTAGTTGGGTTGAATTCGTAGTAGGGTGAGGTAGTTCCAGCGAGGAGATTCGCGGGGATTGTTGTTTGGGATGCTGTTGGAGAAGGAGTTGATTCTTCCCCTGTTTCCTTTTCCATCATTTCTTCTTTTCCCATGGCTTCTCCTGATTTATCTGTCATGCCCTCTTTTTCCATGGAGTCGCTTTTTTTTGTTGAGAGCTGGTAGAAGAAAATACCTATAATAATGAGGACAATGACAATAATTCCTACCAAGATTTTTGTCTTCATGCCTTGGAATAGAAGAATGGATTTATAAGGTTATGCCAGAATTTTTACCCCTTTTTTACAAGGGAGAGGAGTTTTTGTGTAAGATCTTCTGGAAGTTTTTCAAGGTAGTGCATGAGGAGAGGGGATTTTTCTGTATCCTGTTTATAGATTTGGCACCTCCAGACATATTCGACAAAATCGTGCATAATCTGATGATAGAAGTGACTTTCAGTTCTTTGATGGCTTTGCGGGTCTTGCGACCTTGCTTCATTTTCTCTAAATACTTGAGTAAAGAGGATATATGCTTTTGATTTGATAGTGTCTTCAAGGGATGGCATTTTTAGAAAGACGCGATTGTGAGGAGATTAGATTTCTATAATTCTGCCTAGTCTGCCTGGATTGAGGAGGATCGTTTTGCCAATTTTCTCTTCTATCCCTTCTGATTCGTGGATGTGGCCGAATAAGAGAATGTCTGGCTTAAAGGTTTCTATGGCTTTTCTTATGGACTGGCTTCCAGAGAAGCCAAACCATTCTGCTTTGCTTCCTGCTGCATGCATGTGCGTAACCATAATTTTTTTCTTGACATTGAGATCTTTGAGTCTCTCATAGCCTTTTTTTAATGTTTCAAGAATCTCCCTTTCGGTGAGAGTGTGGATGCCGATGTTGGCGCCTCCGCAACCAAAGATGCCAACGTCTCCGAATTTCATGGCATAGCCGTGGATATTTTTTGCATTGGGATAGACTTCTGCTAGAAAGTCAGCTGTTGCAAGGGTTTCATGGTTTCCTGGGATGAGAAGGACTTTTTTCCCCACTTTTGCAAACGGGCCGATGATATTATCGGTTGATCGCTCTGCGAATGTGAGGTCTCCTGTGAGAATGACGAGATCAACATTTTCTTTCTTTGCTTTTTCTGCCAGTTTCTTTGTCAGAGAGGAGTCACCATGGATATCGCCTGCGGCGAGGATTTTTAATTTCTTTTGCTGGGTCATTAAGAGAGAAAAGAGAGGGAGTTAATAAAGGTTATCTTTAGACGGAAACTGCTTTTTCAATAGCATTTTGTGACTTGAATTTTAGAGGTTTAATATACCCTGCTTCGAATTTCTCAACAGCTTCTTTTTTTCCATGTACTGCTGCAAGGACAGCGAGGTCATGGGCGTGGTTTTTTGCATATTCCTCATACAGAGGAGGTCTTTCATTGAGAGGAAGAGATTCGCAGTATCGGATTGCTCTTTGTTCTAGTTTGCTTGCTTCTGCTTTGAGATATTCTGCGCGTTCTCTGATTTTTCTGCGATATTCTTGGAGCGCTTCTTTGGACCACTGATCCCCTGCTCTTGGGTCTTGAATATATTCTTGCTGTGGCAGATAAGGAATAAGTCTTTCAAGAAGATTCTGATTGAATCTCCTCCAGCTGGTTTCTTGAGGTGCAGGTTGTGCCAGAATGGATTTCTGTGCTAAAATGGCTGCATTGGGTTTTGGCGAAATCAGGTCTGCTAATTTTCTTATTGCAGTTGCCAGGGAGTCTCGTAGTATTGAGTGAGAGGAATCTTTAGAATGGGGGTGGTAGGGTTTTGGATAAGAAGTGGGATATTCTGTTCGTGTTGGAGGGGGAAGTGTTGCAATTCCACCCTCTTCATCTCTTTTGTATCTTTTTGGCAATGGAAAAAACTTCTTCGTGCTTCTACTCTTGGTTTACGGCACTAAAATTAGTGCATGAGGAATAACTCCTTAATATATTTTTTGGTGGTGAGGTATGTACTGTATATACTCTTCGTCAGATATTTAAGCCTGAAGGACTTTGATGGGGCATGGAGCATTATTTTCCTCTCCTGTTGATTGGAGTTGGTATCTTTTTGATCATCTTTGGCGTCTTATGGCTGGTTGGGAGCAGGTTTTTTGCCTTTGGGAAGCTGCCAGGAGATATTGCTATTGAAAAGGGGGATTTTCGGTTTTATTTTCCTCTCGTGACTTCGATTATTTTGAGTATTGTTTTGACCCTGTTGATCTGGCTGGTGCAGAAGTTGCTGAGATAATTTTATTTCCCGAAATTCCTTTGCATGGTCTTGAATTTTTCTATACAAGAGATGAGGTTTTCTCTGGTGAATTCTGGCCATAGCTTTGAGAGGAAGATCCACTCACTATAGGCTGCTTGCCAGATGAGGAAGTTGCTTGTTCTGGTATGCCCACCGGTTCGAATGATAAGGTCTGGTTCTGAGTGGAGGTAGAGGTTTTTTTTGATATTCTCTTCAGTTGCTTCTTCTTTGTTCTTGAGCAGATGTTTTACTGCATCAACGAGCTCTTGTCTGCCGCCATAAGCGACGCAGAAATTTACGAGCATGTTCTGATGGTTTTTTGTTTGTGCTTCTACTTCTTTTATTTCTTGTTGGAGGTCGACAGGGAGAAGATGGAGTCTGCCTGCGAATTTTATTTTGATTTGATTTTCTTTTATTCTTTTATCTTTTTTTATTTTTTTGAGCCATCTTTGCATCAAAGAGAAGAGTGCATCAACCTCTCTTTTATCGCGTTTGAGGTTTTCTAGGCTTAGAGCATAAAAGGTAAGCTCTTTAATTTTGAGGTCTGAGCACCATTCAATAGTTTTTTCTACTGTTTCTGCACCAAAAT
>CAYJRI010000079.1:0-5176 GCA_964372435.1 Candidatus Woesearchaeota archaeon
AAGATTGAGTTTCTTTTTTTGAGCGATACACTCTTTGATTTCGTGAAGATAAGAATAAAGAAGATCTTGCTCCTCAAGGTTTAGTCTTTTTGCGAGCTCTTTGATAAAGAGATGCTGGTAATAGGTTGACATAAGTACGTATTTTTTCCTTTCATCCTGCATATAACTAAAGAGTTCTGTAATTTTAATGAGATTACGAGATTCCTTGCTCAGTTGCAATTTTTCAACTATTTCTTTTTTTCTTTTGATGGTTTGCTGGAGTTCTTTGTTGAGACGTTGAAGTTCTTTTTCAGGATTAAGATGCTGGATGCCCTCAAGCAGCTTCCTAAAGTCATGAGCAGTAAGAGAGATATCTTTTGCGTAATTATTTCTTATCCAATGATATTTTTTTGCATGAAGTTCAAGTTGATCATCAATATTGCTTGCTTTTACCGATTTAACCTTTTTAAGAAGTTTTAGACGATCACGGTATTCTTGAGTGATAAAGGACTCTTTGATTGGACTGGTTAAAAGGGCATAATATTCATTGAATTGCGTACCAAGTCCTTGTTTCTCGAGAATTTCCCTGAAATGAGGGAGAAAAAAATCTTCTGCGTACAGTGAAAATGATTCTTGAATACTCGTTGCAATAGTGTACTCTTCTAAATAAGCATAGTACCACATATAATAAATAGCGATAAGTTCTTCGTCGGCGAGCTCGTTAAGGGATGTTTGGTCAATTTTTCTTAAAACTGCGTTAAACACATTTACTTTTTTCTTCCAGAGACTAAGGATTTTATCGAGTTCTTTTGTATTTTTATTTACTTTTTGGAGAAAGGAGGTTCTCAATCTCGTCATATCTTCGTTATTCCAGTAGAGACTGATGTAATCATCTTTAATAAAGAAAACAACAAGGTGTGAGGAATCTCCATAGAATGCCTTCATCGGTTTGAGAGTTTGTTCAATTGCAGGAAAGAAATAATGAAGAACTCCATGCACCCCTTTTTCCAGCCATGATTTTTTATTAAGTTCATATTTGGAAATAATATTTTGAGGAGAAGTTTTTATAAGAGGGGTCGCATATTTTGTGGCGATATCAGCTCCTTCAAGTTCTCTATTTGCTTCAGTCTCGGCTAAGGAAAGTAATTTTTTATCAAGATTTACTCCAAGATAACGGCGTTCTTTTGAAATCATTTTTCCCCTACGCCTGGATCGTACTCGATAATAATACTTCTTTCCATTTCTTTCCTTTATTTCAGTATAAGTCATGATTTTTGTAGGTCTACATACCTTTTAAATCTTTCTATGTAGACGTACAGAGCGCGACTTTGACATTTTATTCTTTTTTCAGTCTTCCTTGAGAAGTCCATCCATGTTTTCTTCGCGGATTTTTTTGTTAATTTTGCTCTTGTATATTTTTTTCGGGTTCCTTCATAATCAAGTTATTCAGAGAATTCAAACGTATCTGGAAAAAGCTTAGGAAAAAAACTCTTCAGAACATTTAAATATTCCCTTTCCTTCTTTTATTTAGACGAATAAGGAGAAATCATCATGGCCTACGAATCATTTTATGAAGGGGGATATTCTGCCTTAGATTCAGAGTATGGCAGAAATGAAGGAGATATTATGCAAGGCCTAAAAGGCGTTCGGGTGCATGCTGGCAGCTTAAGCATGGCTACAGACCCGAGAACTGCGAATCAGATCGCTGATGTGTCTACTAAACTCAATACAGGGGTGAAAAATATTGAAGTCTCCACGATCACTCCAGAAGTCTTTGAGTCTATACCAGAGCAACATTTGAAAGAGATTAATCGGATTAGCAAGCTGGTAGGTGCTGAGATCTCTGTGCACGGTCTTCTTATAGAGCCCTCTGGGATTACCCAACAGGGATTTAGTGAAGTGCAGCGCGAGGGTAATGAGCGGCAGATGTTAATGAATGTTGAACGTGCTTCGCAGATGACTCCAGGTGGAGTGGTCACTTTCCATTCAACCTCTGGGATTCCTGATGCTGTAGAGAAGGTCTTGATTAAAGAAGACGGAAGGATGGTCGAGAAGGAGAGAGCTGTTATTTTTATTGATCCAAGAACAGGAAGGATCAGGACTGAAAGAGATATTGCTGAACATTATTTTCCTGTTGATGAAAAGCAGAAGTTTACAGGAGAAAAACTTCCTTTTAATCCTGTGACAGAGAATAAGAGGGTGAATGAAGAAAGTTGGAGAGGTGCTGTAGAGCAGGTGAGTTGGAGGGTCATGAGGGGGTATGATGCTGTTGTGGGAGAGGGTCTTTTGGATGAACAGAAAATTCGAGATATTGATACAGAGGGGTTAAAAGTTTTGGATGAATTTGGCCCTCACGAGAGGCAAGTTGCAGAGCGTGAGTACTATCAGCATAAGGAAGGAGAACAGCTTTTGCGAGAAGCATATCGAGAAGTGCGGGAATTGTTTGACCTGGCATATAAAAAGGCAAAGGAGAACGCCCAAAAAGGGCATCCTGAAGATCTTGAGAAATTACAAGATTTTGCGAAAAGCATTAGCCTCGATAAGATGAATCCTAGTAATGAGAAGTATGATCCTACTTACTTTGCCAATACTGTGAGAGAAGGGACAGCGCTCCTTGGAAAGGTAGATAATCCTAACTTCTTTGTTCCGCTGAAAGATTTTGTTTTAGACAAGAGTTCAACGACTTTTGGCGATGTTGCCTTTCAGGCTTATAACAAATTAAAGGACAAGGCTCCTGTTATTAGCATTGAGAATCCACCTGCTGGATCTGGATTTTCAAGGGCTGAGGATATTAAAGAGTTGATTGAGGCTTCGCGTGATAAATTTGTTGAGAAGGCAAAGAAGGAAGGATACTCAGAGTCAGAGGCAAAGAGAATTGCTGAGAAGATGATTGGAGCAACGTGGGATGTTGGGCATATCAATATGCTCAGGAAGTTTGGCTACACCGAGAAAGAGTTGATTGAGCAGACCAAGAAGATTGCCCCCTTTGTGAAGCATGTGCATTTGTCTGATAACTTTGGCATGGATCATACTGAACTTCCTATGGGCATGGGCAATGTACCCTTCAAGCAAGAGTTAGAAGTGTTGAAGAAAGCTGGTTTCAAGGGAAAACAAGTGATTGAGACTGGAAATTGGTGGCAGCATTTTAAGACCCCTCCTGTCGGAGAAACGTTAGAAGCTCTTGGTTCTCCTTTGTATAGCATGCGCATGGATCCGTACTGGAATCAGATCCGTGCTACGTACGGACATTACTTCATGGGATTTGGTCCAACATTGCCAGAGCAGCATTTTTCAATGTATGGTGGTGGTTTCTCAACCTTGCCTCAGGAGCTTGGAGGGCAGGTTCCTGGGAAGCAGTCGAGATTTTCAGGGACGCCGAATGAGTGAGGCTGTTAGCTCTTATCTTTGTTATAGTATCAACTGATACGACTCTTTAAATGTTATCTTTTCCTGCCTTTGCTCTTCTTTTCCTTCATCTTCTCGAGTTGAAGTTTGAGGATTGCAAGATAGGTTAAAAGGAGAAGGATCGCAAGGATCAGGGGAAGGAGTGAGGGATGCTTTTTGATTTTCAATGGAGTTTCAATCTCTATTCTGAAGGATTCTTGATCATAAGCCTCAAGATCACTTTGCCGAACTGTTGCTTGGATGATGTAGGTGCCTGTCCTGAGATTTTGGAGGCTTGCGGAGAGTTTTTTCTCTTTGAGGGTTGTGAAAGGTATGGTCTCTGTTTCGTGATAGATAACTTTGTCTGCAATGATCTCGTAATCAATAATAAGGGGAGAGGTTGAGGAAGATTCGATCAACAGCTGGAGGAGGAGTTCTGATGGATTAAGAAGTTTGATATAAAGTCTCAAAAATTTCTCGCTTGTTTGATTTGGAGAAGTTCGATTAGAAATATTTCTTGGTGGAGCTGGGGCTACTGGACTGCCTGGAACACCTCCTTCTGGAATTGGTTGAGAAGATTCTTGGATAACTGAGAAATTTACTCCTGTGCTATTCGTATGGCCAAAAGTATCATTTGCATAGAGAATAAGCTGGTAGGGACCTGGATCCAAGGGGAGAGAGATTGTTCCTGTAATGATCGCGATGAGAGAGAAATTGTTTCCTGTAAGATTATACCATACTGAATCCAAGTTAGAATCAATGGCTATATAGCTGATAGTTACAGAATTTTCATAGGTCTTATTCTCAGGAGAGAGAAGAACAAGATGGGGAGCGTCTGCATCAATCGTTACTGTAACTGCAAGTGCTTCCTGAATTGCATAGATAGAAAAGGCATGAAGAGATAGTGCAAGGAATGAAAATAGCAAAGATAATATGATTAAGATTGTGAGTGGCTCTTTTTTTTCCATAGAACTTTAAGGAAAGCGGGGTTTATTACTTTTTCTTTTTCCTTAAGAGAATAATAAGGATGATGAGTGCAACCAGAATAACTGCGATAAGGCTATAGAGGAGAACATTATTCTGAGGTATTTCTGTTTCTGGAGGTGCTGGCTGGTATCCTTCTGTTATTGGAGTTGGTAATTCTGGAGGGAGTGGTGGTATTTCTGAGGTGGCTACAATCTGTATGGGCTTTTCAATGATATAGCTTGTTGTGACTACGATGCCTTCGCCTGAAGATACTGGAGTGAGTTTGAGTTTGAGATTATAGGAGTCGCCTGGTTTTGCATTTTGCGGAGCTGTAACACTGATTTTGAAATAGATTTCTGTTTTTGGCTGTAAGGTGTAGGTTGTTTCCTCAAGACTTGCAATTTCATCTCCCTCAAGCCAAGTAATTGAGACAGTTACTGCTTCATTGCCGTCCATATTTTGGAGATTAATAGGGATTTCTGCACTTTGACCTGGAGTAAGCTTGAGAGTTGTTGGATCACTGCTCACACCGAAGGCTGTTACAGCTGGAACAAGGAAGAGTAGAACTAAGACGCCTAATTCCCATCTCATTTTTTTCCTAATATTTTTCATTTTATATAGTTATGCTCCAGGGTACAACGACTGCTCCATCTCTTGATTCATAAAGACCAGAACTTAACGGATCTGGGAGAGAGTCTGCACAGAAAAATAACTGGCCTATATTGCTTCCTGCAGGACCTCGAGGAAGGCTGCTGTTGGCAATGATGTCTCCTATGAGGGCATCGGTAAGTTGTGTGGCATCTCCGTCTTCAGCAGGAAGAATGCATTCTTGGCCTGACATTTTATG
>CAYJRI010000080.1:0-5136 GCA_964372435.1 Candidatus Woesearchaeota archaeon
TCAGAAAACTCAATGTGTGGAAAGAAGGCTCGCAGTTGAATCATCTTTGGTTTCGAAGAAAAAGAGAAACACTGATACAGCAATTGCAACATCAGATTACTTCCCCCCTTAATTCTATTAAAAATATCGACAAAATCCTGGATGCCATTATCAAAATAGAAGAAAAACGCGATGAGCTCGCTTATGGTATTCCTGCAACAGAAGAAGCACTCCAAGAAAAAATAAATCTCTTTTTTACTCTTCAAGAACTTACAAAATGAACCTCAAATCCTACGCAAGCTATTTTGTGTCGTATCTTCTCAATAATTTCAAAAAAATCGACGTGATTGAAAGTGTGATTTTATTTGGATCAGCAGCAAAAGACCAAGCTACCAAAGAAAGTGACATCGACATATTTATCGAAGTCAAGAGAAAAACTCAATCAATCGAAAAAGAAATAGGAGTAATTGAACAGCAGTTTTATAAAAGCAGAGAAGCTGCACTCTTTAAAGCAGAAGGCATCGAGAATCCCCTAAGCATTAAAACAGGTCAGCTTAAAGATTGGCCAGATCTCTCCGAGAGCATCGCATCAACAGGAATAATGCTTTACGGCAGCTATGAAGCAAAAAAATCTCGTAAAGGGAAAACTCACTATACAATAGTCTACTGGGACAACATCGGAAAAAATCGGGGCTCTTTCCTCAATAAAGTCTATGGATTCTCGATAAAAGGGAAGCATTATCAAGGTATCTTGGAAAAATACAGGGGTAGAAAAATAGGAAAAAGCTCCATCATGCTTCCAGTACAGTTCAATAAAGAAATCTTCAAACTCCTCGACAGGCATCAAGTAAAGGCAAAAATTATTGAAGTTTTTATATAATCTGCCTATTTCTACTTCAAAAAGGTAAATCAAAGAAAAGATCTGCAAGCATATGTTTTCAAACTTCAGAATTCCACTCGTCTGTGACGAGTGGTTAAGATAGTGAGCGGAATTCTGACAGCTTCAGAAATGAAATTTCTGAGAGTGCTCGAAAATCATTGATTTTCGACATGCTCAAAAACCACTCGAAGAGTGGCATTATCATGCCACCAGTCTTTGACTATGGTTTTTGATAACAACAAACCATATAAACTCAACCTGCATTAAGAGAGATACCAGGAAAAGAGGCTTGACTAAAGAAGGTGAAGCCTCAGGAAACCTGGATTTCCTAGGCAATGCAAATACAAAAACCCAAGATAGAGGAACTACTCTTAGAGGCAAAGAACTTCTTCTCCTTCTATAAGAAGGAAATCGGAAAGACAGTCAAGCTCGGCAAAAATATCATCCTCACTAATTTCGAAAATCTCGCCTCCTTCTCCCCAGCTCTTTCAGAGAATCTCATCCTTTTCCCTGAAGAAACCCTCCAACTCCTCGAACTCGCCTTAGAAGAATCAGGCCTTGTGCAAAACCCCAGAGTAAGGCTTCTTGAATTAACAGAATCCCATGCAGTAAAAATCCGAGAAATCAGGGCAAAACACCTCAACCATCTCCTGCAAGTAGAAGGTATTATTCGCCAATCCTCAGAAGTAAGGCCTCAAGTTGTCAATGCCAAGTTCGAATGTCCTTCCTGCGGCACCATGATCTCCCTCCTCCAGATAGAGAGAAAATTTCGCGAGCCAAGCAGATGCTCATGCGGCAGAAAATCAGGCTTCAAGCTTATCGCCAAAGACATGGTCGATGCTCAAAGAATAGTCATAGAAGAGTCTCCAGAAGCACTTATAGGTGGCGAGCAACCAAGAAGAATGCAGATTTTCCTGAAAGAAGACCTGGTCGAGCCAAAAATGGAAGAAAAAACAACTCCTGGATCAAAAGTCAAAATCATCGGTATCCTCAAAGAAATTCCCGTCCCCCTCCCTACAGGCTCAATCCAGACGCGCTTCGACCTCGCCATAGAAGCTAACAATGTCATTCCCATGGAAGAGTCCTTTGAAGAACTTGAAATCAGCGAGGAAGACGAGCGCCAAATCAAAGAGCTTGCTGCAGATCCCAACATCTTTCAACGCCTTGCAGAAAGCATTGCCCCCTCTATCTACGGCTACGAAGAAATCAAGCAGTCCATTGTCCTCCAGCTTTTTGGCGGCGTACAAAAAGTAAAATCAGACGGAAACAAAACTCGCGGAGACCTCCACATTCTTCTTATCGGAGATCCTGGCGTAGCCAAGAGCCAGATCCTCAAATTCATCTCCTCTATTGCTCCCAAAGGACGCTACACCGTAGGGAAAGGGGCTTCTGGAGCAGGCCTCACTGCCACCGTCGTGAGAGATGAATTCATGCGCGGCTGGTCTCTGGAAGCAGGAGCCATGGTCCTAAGCAACAAAGGTGTACTCTGTATTGATGAACTTGAAAAAATGGATCCTAATGAAAGAAGCGCCATGCATGAGAGCCTAGAACAGCAATGCTTCCTTCCCGACTTCCAGCTCACATTTCCTGATGGATCACATCAAAAAATAGGAGAATTCGTAGACAGCTTAATGGAGGAAAATAAAGAAAAAATTCAACAAGGTATCAATTGCGAAATCCTAGAGATAAATAAGGGGGGAATATTGACAACTGATTTCGAAAAAATCTATCCAGCTCAAATCAACAAAGTAAGTAAACACGTCGCACCGGAAAAATTTGTAAAAATAACACTAGCAAACGGCAGAGAAATCACAGTAACACCAGAACATCCTTGCTGGATAGTGAGTGAAGGAAAAATAACAACAGTGCCTGCAATACAGATGAGACAAGGAGAATTTTTCCCTATACCAAGAGAACTCCCCATAAAAGGACAAACTCAAAACCTTCTCTTCCAGAAATCATCATTGAAAAACGGCCCAGCACTTTCCAAAATAATAGGATATCACATCACTGATGGATGTTACGAACTCAATCGAGGTATAAAAAATGGAATTCAGTTCTCAAATAAAGATACATTACTTATTCAAGATTATAAGAATGCAATAAAAAACTTCTTCGATAAGGAACCATCTTTGACAAAACAAAATGAACAGTACTCAGTAAGAGTCATCTCAAAAGAAATTGCGAATTTTATGAAAAATCTTGATGAAAATCTCATGGAAAAAGGTATCAAAAAAATAATACCGGAACAAATTATGAAATGCAGAAATGATGATATTGCCTTTTTGATAGCAGCTCTCTTTGATGGAGACGGAACCGTTACCTATCAGAAAAGAAATGGGTGTAGAATTACATTAATAACAGAAAATATCAAGCTTGCAGAACAAGTTACAGAACTTCTCCTGCGGTTTGGTATCTTATCGTCTATCTACAGAGATCGAGAATTCTTCAGAGTAGACATTTCTGGACAAGAAAATATCCTAAAGTTCTATAATAAAATAACTCTCCTCTCAGAGCATAAAAGAAAGAGAATAGAACAATACGTGCAGAAAGAAAAATCATATAAAACAATAACAGATATCGTCCCCCATGCCACCGAAAAAATAAAAGAAATTTTCGATAAACTCCATATCTTCGAAAAAAACAACCCTGATCATCAAATTGATAGAGGTTTTGAAAGACAGAGAAGATTTCTTAAGAAACTCGCACGTATTGCAGAAGAAAAACTCAAACAAGTAAAGCAAGCAAAAGAGATTATTCAAAAAACAAACTCGGCAAAAATAATAGGAGAACAAAGGGAAAAACTCAATCTCTCTTTGATGAGCATAGCAAACAGATTACAGGTGAGTGACTACCTCTTAGAACAAAGAGAAAAAAGAAACACCAACGACTTCAAGTATCAGCAAATTATGCTCGAAAAAATAGAAGAAATGCTCTCAACGGAAACTGATCTCAAAATGCTCAAAAAATTAGCGTATGGCAGTATCGCCTGGAGTAAAATCAAATCAATCGAAATCATCCCGAACCTAGGAATCAAATGGGTCTATGATATCACTGTAGAACCAGCACATGCGTTCATTTCAAATAACATGGTGCTTCATAACTCAGTAACGATCTCCAAAGCCAACATTCACGCTAGCCTGAGAGCAGAAACTTCAGTATTAGCGGCAGCAAACCCCAAGCTAGGGAGATTTGATCCCTATCAGCCCATTGCCCAGCAAATAGACATCCCTCCAACACTCCTCAACCGTTTTGATGTCATCTTCACCCTCCGCGATTTACCAGACAGGGCAAAAGACGAAGCCATAGCAACCCACGTACTTACCGAGCATCAACAAGCATCCACAAGGAATGTCATCGATAGATTCCTCCTCCGCAAATATTTTTCCTATGCCAGACAAAAAATCAAGCCACAGCTTACAGAAGAAGCCGTAGAGGAAATAAAAAGATTTTATGTAGAGCTCAGAAACTCCCCCTCAACCGGTGGAAACGAGATCAAGCCCATTCCCATCAGCGCACGTCAGTTAGAAGCCCTAGTAAGGTTAAGTGAAGCGTCTGCAAAAACAAGGCTCTCAGAAAAAGTAACAAAAGATGACGCAAAAATCGCTATCAATCTCGTGAAATATTATATGATGCAGGTCGGCTATGACTATGAAACAAAAACATTCGATATTGACAAAATTGTCACAGGCGTCACAACCTCTCAACGGAGCAAGATTATCACGGTAAGAGAATTACTTGCCAAACTTGAATCCCGCCTGGGCAAACTCATCCCCTTGGAAGAAATAAAAAAAGAGCTCCATAGCAAGCTCACAGAAAAAGAGCTTGAAGAAGCTCTTGATAAACTCGCATTAAACGGAGACATCTTTTACCCAAGGAAGGGGTATGTGCAAAGGGTATAAGAATGAAGATAAAAAGGGATGTCCAAAAAGTATAATAATATAGACAAGAAAGTATAGAAATCATTTTAAAGATGTTGATAATGTCCCCCCATATGGCCAAGGAAATTTATATTTTGATAATCAACCAATTCCGCAAGGATTGAAGTTAGAGGCTCTATAAATGAAAGAAAAAACAACGTACGCAGATGCAGGAGTAAATATCGAACTAGGAGACGACGCTTCTAAAGTTCTCTACAACGCTGCAAAACAAACCTGGGAAAATAGAAAAGGAAAATTAGGAGAAGTAGTTGAACTATTCCCGGATTTTTCAGGGCTACGGGCAATTCACGTCGGAAACCTGCCCGAGGGCACATTCATGAATCTGGGTTTTGATGG
>CAYJRI010000081.1:0-5085 GCA_964372435.1 Candidatus Woesearchaeota archaeon
GAACCATTCTTGATAATTTTTTTGATCTTACTTACGATGGGAATTCCCAGAAGGCTTGCTCCAAGGAGAATGAAGATAAATCCTGGGAAGATGGGGATAGGGATACCAATGATGCCGATAGCGAGAAAGAGTATTCCTAGAACTGTGCTCAGAATTTTACCGATGATTTTCCACATCTTTCTTAAAAGGAAGGTATATTTATAAATCTCGCTTGTTTGATTTTTGCATGGAAGAGAAAGAAAAAATCCAGCTTGAAGAAATTCTCCTCAAGCTTAAAGGGATTCGAGGAAGGCATACAGAACTTATTACAGTGATGATACCAGCTGGTTTCAATAAAGATGGGGTTGTGAAGCAACTTGAGGCTGAACGTTCGACGGCGGATAATATCAAAAGCAAGAATACCCGCAAGTCTGTTATGGATGCGCTGGAAAGGATTGTGCGATTTTTGAAGACCTTGGAGAAGATGCCGGAACATGGTTTGGCGATTTATTGCGGGAATACATCTGAGACTGAAGGGCAGGAACATATCGAGTTGTTTTATGTTGAGCCTCCAAGACCTTTGCGGACTCGTATTTATAGATGTGATCAGACTTTTGTTACAGAGCCCTTGGAAGAGATGCTAGAATCTATAGAAGTGTATGGCCTTGCAGTGATGGACCGAAGAGAGGCGACGATTGGTTTGCTTGATGGAAAGCAGATTATTGTTTTAAGGAAGCTTACTTCAGGAGTTCCGGGGAAGATTAAAGCTGGGGGGCAATGCTTGAGTCCAGATACTTTTATTTTGAAGGAGGATGGCGATATTATTGAGATTAAGGATGCCCATAATCCTCTTATGGTAATTTCTGAGAACTTTAATAAAGAGCAGACAGAAGAGACACCTATTGTTGCTGTCTGGGAGAATAAGAAAGAACTTTTTAAGGTTATTACAAAATATCCTCGTGTCGAGATTAAGGCTTCTTGGGATCATACTTTCTTTGTGAGAACTCGAAAAGGCATTGAAGAGAAGCCGCTCTCTGAACTTCGTGAGGGGGATTTTTTGATTATGCCTGAGAGGGTAAATATTGATGGAAAAATGCAAAAACTTTCTTTTCGAAAATATTACAATTCTTTTGTCTTAAGTAAGCAGGGAAGCGATTTATTAAAGAATAAGCGGAGTGAAAAAGGGTTTTTACAGCGAGAGCTTGCAGAGCGTGCTGGAGTTGAGCAGACAAGTATTTCCTATTTTGAGATGGGGAAATTACATCCGACGCGAGAAGTATTACGAAGATTATGCGAGGTTTTAGAAATTCCCTTTGAAAATTTCCTCGATTTTTATACTCAGCCTTCATTTTATAGAGGGGTTCGTTTGCCTGAATTACTTGATGAAGATTTCGCACGTTTTTTAGGTTACTACTTAGGGGATGGATGCAGCGAAGAAGATCGTATTACTTTTTTTGAGCAACGGAAGGAGGTAGCAGAATATTATCTTGCTCTTATAAAAAAATTATTTGAAGTTAAGGCAAGTTATCGCTTTCGAGAGAGTAAAAACTATCATCAAATTCGTATTGCTCGAAGACCTTTAGTCCGTCTTTTACAAGGAGAGTTTCCTGAATTGAAGAAAGCTCTTGATTCTTGTATTCCGCGCAAGGTTTTAACATCTCCTGATTCTGTTGTTGCTTCGTTTATTGCAGGAGTTTTCGATGCAGAAGGGTATGTTTCTTCACACCGTGCAGCTTTAGGAATTAATAATCATTCTCTTGCCCGACAACTTCAGCTTTGTTTTTTGAGATTAGGTATTCTTACTTCTCTTCTTGAGTATGATAATAGAAGAAATCCGTATAGTAAGAATATAAGATATACTCTTGTTATCGATGATGGATATAGCCTTCTGCGCTTTCGCGATCTTATTGGTTTCGCATCTCTTGAAAAAAGGCAGAAGCTTGACTGTGTTTTGAAAGAAAGGAAAGCGAGATCGAATGTGAGGCAACTCGTGGTAAATGGGAAGGAAATAGCGAGAATCTTAAGAAATTCTGGACTGACGACAACATTTTTTTCTGCTCCTGATTTCTTCAACAATAAGAAGCAGATGAGTAAAGAGGTTTTTAAGAAAAATATTTTAGATCGCATCGCAGATCCTGAACTGAGAAGGAGGCTGGCTTTGTTTTATCAGTCGAATCTTATTGTTGTAAAGATTCATAAAATTCTTCCTCTTGGTGTAGGGGAAACTGTTGATATTGAGACCAAGAATCATAACTTTGTTGCTAATGGCCTTTTGGTCCATAACTCGGCTGCTCGGTTTGAGCGGCTTACGGAAAGTTTGGCGATTGAATTTTATAAAAGAATTGCTGCTGCTATGAAAAATGCTTTTTTTGATAACAAGAAATTGAAAGGGATTCTTATTGGAGGGCCGATTCCGACGAAAGAAGAGTTCTTGCGAGACGGCGAATTGGTAACTGCTTTGAAAGAGAAGGTGATTGGCGTGCGCGACTTAGGGAATACTGATGAATCAGGATTAAAGGATTTAGTGGAATTATCTGGAGATATTATTGCACAGCAGGAAATCATTCATGAGAAAAAAGTTTTGGAGGAATTTTTCCATACGCTTGGGAAGAATCCTGACATGGCTGCGTATGGTGAAGAGGCTGTTAAAAAGGCTTTGGGTTATGGGGCTGTCAGGAGATTGATTTTATCGAAAAAGATTTCTAAGGAAAAGATAAGGGAGTTGAGCGGGTTGGCTGCCAATATTTCTGCTGAAATTGAAATCGTCTCTGTCGAGACTCCCGAAGGAGAGCAGTTTTGGAATCTTTCTGGAATAGGGGCATTGTTGAGGTTTAAGATTTAGGGAACAGTGAAGCAATACGAGCAGGTTGTTGTGTTTAGGGTTTAGCTAGAACTTTCCAAAAACCTTTAAAACATCGTTCTCCATGAAAAGATATGGATTTAGGCAAGGAAACTTCAGAGGAGCTTGATAGTGCTCGAGAACTTGGTGATGTGAAGAAGTTAGAGGCATGTCTCTTCCTATCAGCTCGTTTTATGAGTTTGCAAGAGCTAGTTGCATTGACTGAGATTAATCCTATTATCCTACGGGGAGTGATAGACAGCCTTATGGAAAGGTATAATCATGAAGGCTCTGCTCTTGAGGTTGTTAGGGCGAAGGAGGAAGAGAAGTGGAAGATGGATGTGAAGCCGCATTATGTTTGGATGATTAATAAGCTGGCAACAGGGGATGCAGAATTCACAAAGGCAGAGCAGGAGACATTGGCTGTTATCGCGTATAAGGCTCCTGTGAGGCAATCTGTTGTTATCAAGATTCGTGGGAATAAGGCTTATGAGCATGTGAAGAAATTTCTTGAACTTGGCCTTGTGAAAGCCAAACAAATTGGGCATACTCTTGAATTGCAGTTAAGCAATGATTTTTATGATTATTTTCATTTAGGAAAGAAGGAGATCCAGGAGAAGGCAGAGGAAGTGATCAAGCAAGGCGAGGCTGCAGAGGCTGCGATGAAGAAAGGGCCTGAGGAAAAGGGCGAGCTTGCAGACGGCAATATTAGGGTGGAGTATTGAGAAAATTAAATATGCTTTCGGGGGAGGGTTCTGAAGTTTATTATTATTATTATTAATTTTTTGGCTTAATTATATTACTTTACAAATTTCCAAATCCCCCATAACATTACAAATGCAGCTAAAATTCCGATCCCTAAAAAAATATTTCCAAAAATGTTTTTAACTTCGTAGCTTAAAATTTCTATAATGAAAATTGAAAGAGTTAAAACCGCCATTATTACAGTAAGTCCGGTCATTCTTTCTGTCAGCTCTTTTGTTTTATGGGATAATTTTTCTATTTCATAACTGTTCGCTAAATTCATTCCATGAATGCCTAAAAAATATTGTTCCTTTCCCTCTATATTTTTTTCCCTTGATTTGATAAGAACATCCTTTTTAAGTAAATAGTCCAGAATTTCATTGTCCGGAATAATTTTTCCTACTACAGGAGAGAATTTGTATACGGGAATGCCATTGTTCATCTCTAAAATTAATTTCTTAAAATCTTCAACGATCCTTTTTTGTTTCTTTTCCATTTTCTTTAGAGTAGCTGTCCGATGCCTGTGTTACTTCTTCTATTTAAGATTTTCCATCCTTCACGAGCGTCATTTATCTTATATATTACCTAAATCTTAATAAATTCATCTTTTTCTTGTAATCTATGACAGCAGTATTGCTTAGAGCGTATTCTTTATTATTGGAGGTTGTGTTATGGTAGCAATTTTGCTTGAAGGGGTTTATTTATTATTGGAGGTAATTTTATGGTAGCAGCACTCCCCATTATCTATCTCTCTTACATGTTTGTATCCTTGTACATGTTATTCTTTTTTATCTTGATTTTTTTTAGGAGTTATGACAGGATGTATACTTATTCTCTTCCTCGGAGGAAGTATTCTCTTTCTGTTTTAATTCCTGCTTATAATGAGGAGGACTCGATTCGAGGCACGATTGAAGCTGTTTTGGCTTCTGATTATCCTTTGGAGGAGATTATTGTTATCAATGATGGTTCTCGAGATAGGACTGGTGAGATTGTACGGGAGATGATGAAGAATAGGAAGACTCATAGGAAAATTCGTTTGATTGAGAAAGATAACTCTGGGAAAGCTGCTTCTTTGAATGAGGGCATTAAGATTGCTCGCGGAGAGTTGATTGCTGTGGTAGATTCTGATAGTTTTCCAGAGCCTGATGCAATTGGGAAAATGGTCGGGCATTTTGATGATCCTTTGGTTGGCGGGGTTACTGCGTCTGTGCTTGTTCGTAATCGAGAGAGGTTTATTGAGAAATTACAGGCTATGGAATATTCTGCGATTGCGTGGACTCGGAAACTGTTAGAGTATGTTGAGGGAATTTGGGTTACTCCTGGCCCTTTGGCTCTTTATAGGAAGGAGATTATTCAGAAGGTAGGTTATTTTGACGCGGGGAATTTGACAGAGGATATTGAAATTGCTTGGAGACTTGTTCATTATGGATATAAGATAAGAATGAGTGTGCCTGCTCGTGTTACAAGTATTGTGCCGACACGATGGAAGATATGGGCCAAGCAGAGAATTCGATGGAATGTTG
>CAYJRI010000082.1:0-5024 GCA_964372435.1 Candidatus Woesearchaeota archaeon
TTCCGCGGCTGATTCACGAGGGCAATACGATCAATATTCCTTTTGTTTTTGACCTTAAAAAAATTAATTTTGATCATTTGAAAGAGCTTGGCGCTGGCGAGGTTTCTGATGAAGAGGGGTATGCGAATGCGATCTGGGCATGGTTTTCTGAGCAGGAGAAGTATAAGGAGTATCGTCTTGTTTCTGCTTATTATGATAATGATATTGAGCTTGTTGGCGCAAGTTTCACTTCTGAGATGAAAGGGAGGGAGGAACAATTTCTTGTTATTGATAGGCCTCCCGAGCATCTTCAATTTTTCGAGGATTATCAGGCTGTGAATCTTGGAGGAGCTACAGGAATTGCATTTTCTGGTGAAAAGAGTTTTACCTTCTTTGTAAAGGGAAAAGTAAATCCTGATGATCTTCAGATATATCTTGCTCCTCGTCTTGATACCTTGGAGGTAGGGGTTACTCCTGAACCTTGTAATTATAACAAGGCTTGTGAGAAAGATCTTGGTGAGAATTCAGGAAATTGCAAAGCTGACTGCCCTCCGAGAAAGCGCATGATTTTCTTCATCATCCTGCTTCTTTTCGCTGCTTTTATTGTTTATACCTTTGTTCAGGAATGGTATCGAAAGAGGTATGAAAGCCACTTGTTTAAGAATAAGGCTGATTTGTATAATTTACTCAATTTCATTGCCAATGCCTTGAGACAGGGCTTGGATAAAAGTGAAATAGCAAAAAAATTGAAGGAGTCAGGATGGAATTCAGAGCAGATTTCCTATGCTTTTAAGAAGATTGAGGGGAAAAGGATTGGCATGCCTGGATTCAATATCATTGAGATTCTTGAGCGGAGAAGAAATAAGAAAAGGTTTAAGAATATGCAACATGCCTCTAGAATGGGGCCTGGATTTCAGGGGAGGTTGCCTGGACCTCCAGGAAGGCCTGGTTTTGGCAGGCCGTTGAGGTAGTATGTTATGATAAAAATACTCAGTAATTTTTTTGGCAGCTTTTCCTTTTTCAAAAAAAGGAGGAAATTTAGTCTTGGTTTTTATGGGCCGCCGAATGCAGGGAAGACTTCACTTGCAAATCGCATTTGCAAGGATTGGACAGGGGAGGAGCTTGGTGTTGTGAGTAAGATTCCTCATGAAACAAGAAAGATTCAGTTCAAGGAAAAGGTCGAGATAAAGTATAAAGGGAAAACGCTGGAATTGAAGATTATTGATACTCCTGGGATTGCGACGAAGGTTGATTATGAAGATTTCTTAAGATTTGGCTTGCGGAAGAAGGATGCTCAAGCGCGAGCAAAGGAGGCCACGCAGGGAATTATTGACTCCATAAGGTGGCTGGATGATGTTGACGCTGTTGTGATTGTTTTAGATGTAATGCAGAATCCTTACTCTCAGGTTAATATTACGATTATTGGAAATTTAGTTGCCAGGAAAATTCCTTTATTGATTGTTGCAAACAAGATTGATGTAAAGAGAGGCGATGCGAAAAAAATTGAAGCTGCATTCCCTGAGTATCCTGTTGTAGGCATTAGCGCAAAATATGGGAAAAATATGGAGGAGTTTTATGAGGCTTTGTTCAAGCTTGCGAAAAAGGTTTAAAAATGATGAAGATGATAGAAGATAAAAGAGAGGTGGAAGATGGCTAGACTGACGTTGAGTTTTATTCCGTATAGTGAAATAGAAACGCTTAAGTCAGGGGAGAGGATCAAGAAACTTCTGAACATTATTCTAAGCAATAGGATCATTGTTCTGCAAGGAAGGCTGAAGCCCGAGGAAGAAGCAAGGCTGATTGAGGATACGATGGCTTTGGTCGGGCATATTAGGAATTTTAAAGGCGTTGAGCTGGCTGTTGTTGTTGGGGGAAGCAGCAATATGCCGTTCATGTCCAAGTTGCGCCGTGGAATTGCGAATGCTCTTGTGGGGCAGAGAGATGCTTTGACAATTATAGGGCCTGCAACCATTGTGAAAGAAATCAAGCGAGATCCGAAGAAGATCGATATTATGATGAGGGGGTAGGTCTCTAGGTGGGAAAATACGAAGCGCAAGTATTCAATCAATCTACATCGATATCAGATAATGCTTGAAAAACCGCTTCTGCAATATCTTTGCGTTTATGTGTTGGTACTAGGATTTTCTGCTCCTTTGTTTTTACCCAATGTTCTTTCCAATAAAGCCAGTTTTTGAACTGAACAAAAAGAGCTTCTTGATTTGCTTCTTCTTTCAGCGGAGTTGTTTGGATGATGTGGAATACTCCATCAAATACTGAAGGGAAATAACGATTTACGACGAGACAATTTTCTAATACAAAAAGAGCAATTGCTGATGCTGGGGAAATAACACCTCCAATCGGTAAAGGGTTTATTTTTTGAGGTCGGATCACTTCTCCATACTTTGCTAAATACTTATTTAATCTATGATATGTTTCTTCTAAATCTTTATAGTGAGGACGGCGAGGGTCATCATCATACGGGCTATAGATATCACCATTCAATCCTATTCCTTGGAGTATGATTTCAGGCATTTTTCATTTTTCCATACGTATCTCTGAAATAAACTGCATGTTCTATTACTTGCTGGATCAAAGGGCCAGGACATGGAAATATTCCCTCTTTTGCAATCTCTTGATATGCCTCCTTTTGCTGCTCATTCAGTTCAGCATAGCTATCTGGGCTTTTCCAATTCTCAGGAAAGACTAATGGGGCGTACTCAAGGATCCTTTTTATTTGATCTCTTGTAATCCCCCCATTACACCACATCTGAGCTTCATGAAGCACCTCTGGTTCTCCACTTAATCTTTCTCCTATAAATTCTATATCTTTAGTTTGTTCAAAGAGGTTTTCAAGTTTTTTCAGTTTTTTCATATTTCTTCCGCTATCTTCTGAATTTCTTCATAGAAGCTCTTCCAAGAATGGATTCGGGTTGCAATAGTTCCTGTTTCAAGATCTTCATTATACGGATGAGAAAAAAGAAATCGGTGGGGCACGACTCCCTGAAGTGATTCCAGTTTATTAAGATCGTCGTCAATGTATACGTCAAGTCCTCTACATGCCTGGACTTTGGAAACTCCTTCTCCTAAAGGAACTGCCTCTATTTCTATGCCTAAATTAGACATCCATTGAAGTGCTATTTCCCATTGTTGTTGATTTCTGGAGGTAATTACCTTGGGTGTAAAACCTTCTTGCTGAAGTTTGGGAAGATATTCTAAAACACCTTCTACAGGCTCCATCCGCAGGCCAAGATGTGGCTTGGAATAAATTTGATCTCTCAGATACTCGTATTGTTCCAAGGTAAGCATATTTTCTCGTAAAAGAATGTCTCTCCTGAATTTATGAATAGGGATTTCACAACTATAGAGTACTTTTGCAGCTAAAGACTTGAGTTTTCCATTATCTGCAATGACTCCATCAAAATCTAAACCAATTTTCAGGCTCTGTAGAGTGAGAGAATGTACCTGATTACTGAAAAGAAATGCCTCTGCTTTTTGATACGTCTCTCCTTGCCCATATTGGAAATCCATCAATGCTTTAAAAACATCGGGGTTATTCAGTGCTGTTTCTGGTTTAATGATCTTCGCCTCTCCCTTTATTTCTTGCTTTTTCTTTTTCGCCATAATCTTGCTTCTATACAAATCTTTATAAAGAAATCCGTAGTTTTCACTCTCATTTAGGGTGATTTTTATGTTGAAAGAGTTACAAGAGATTGGTTTGTCTTATTATGAAAGCAAAGCGGTTCAGCTTCTTTTATCATCGAAGTTTTCTATGAAAGAACTGAGTAAAAAGGCAGCCATTCCTTATGGAAAGATTTTCTCAATATGCAATTCCCTCCAGAAGAGGGGGATTATTCAGCTTAGTGAGGAGAGACCAAAAAAAGCATTTATAGAACAGCCATCTGAAATTTTCTCGAGATTGATTACTGAGAAGCAAAACAAGAATGAAGAAAGCCTGGCAAAGCTCAGAAAGATGATTACTGAAGTTGAAGTCTCAAAAACTAAGCATTCAAATTTCTTTGATATTGGAACTACTGCAGAAGATAATCAGAGAATTCAGCTTCGAACATTTCAGGAAGCAAATGAAGAGGTGTGTCAGATTTTGAATGTTCATCATAAGCCAAAAATGAACAGAAGAAGCAAAACTCTCTGGGAAAAAGAGATTGCTAAAGCTGTAGAGAGGGGAGTTGCTTTCAGAGCTATTTATCCCAAGAACATTATTCTGCCAAATCTTTTAGCAAGACTCCATAAGGAGCAACCTCGAACTTTTCAAGTCAAAAGGCTGGATACTGATTTTCCAAGATGTGACATTATTGATGGAAAGAATATACTACTCAAGCTCGTGCATGAAGATCCTCTGCATTTCGGAGGTGTTTTCTTTATTGAAGATGAAAAATTAGCGAGAAATCTTCAAGCTATTTTTGAGCATTTTTGGGAAGAGGCAAGAGATGAAGAATTAGATTAGTTAAGGAATTTTTACCCACTCTTTGATTCCTTTTAAGGAGTATGCGCGGTAATCTTCTCTGTCGAGATCCCAAACACGGAGAAGCCATTGTTCTTGAGGATGGTATGAGGTCTTTCCGTAGAAAGCTTGGAGAGGTATGATTCTTCTGAGCGTTGTTTCATTTCTCCAATTAGTGTATCTTACAGCAATAGCGAGATCCTCGAGATTTTTGCCATTCAAAATTTTTTGCACTTCTTCTGGAAGAGTTCGCATAGTGATAAGATGCTTACTGAATATTTAGATTTACCTATCTGAAAAACAAAAAAAAGAAAAATAAAATATTAAGATATTCTTACTTGAACAATCTCAACGAGATGCCTGATCCTGCAAGAACGATTATCCCAATGACAAGGAAGATATTTCTTCCTATACCTGCCTGCCGGTCTGGATTTCCGCTAAGCCCTGTCCATGTTTCCATGACTGATGGGCTGCATCCTTTCTTGATGTGTCCTGCTCCAACGCCTAGTGCCTGAACAATTTGCTTGCACATGCATCCTTTAGTTGTTATCATATTGTAGACAATACTCTGTTGATTGCCTGGACC
>CAYJRI010000083.1:0-4971 GCA_964372435.1 Candidatus Woesearchaeota archaeon
TTTCATACGGCTAACTAACTCAGCCTTATGAAATAATTTCGGGATAGCACACTTTGAGAGCTGTTAAAGTAAACGTCTGGTGAATATTAGAAACTTTAATACTCCAGATTTTACTTAATAATGATGGAATTGAGAGATTTAAAGAGGATTAATAGGCTTCTTCAAGAATATAAGCGGCAAGAAGCAAAGAGATGCTGACTGCAACTTCCATTCTACAATCCCAAACTCTCCAACAGCTTCTCCTTTTGAAAAGGATCTAAATCCTCATAATCCTGCCCTATACCAAGATACAAGATAGGCTTTCCTGTAACAGAGCCAACGGAGATTGCAGCGCCCCCTTTTTCATCAACATCAGCCTTGCTCAAAATAATCCCGTCAATACCAATGGTCTCATTGAATGAGCGGGCTTGCTCAACAGCATCATTTCCTGTGATACTCTCTCCAATAAAAATCTTCAAGTCAGGTTTTGCTACCCTGTTGATTTTCTGCATTTCCCGTAGAAGATTCTCCTTGGTATGCATTCTTCCTGCAGTATCGATCAATACTGCCTGAATGCCATGTTGCTTAGCGTACTTGATAGCGTCAAATGCAACAGCAGCAGGGTCTGCTCCGTAGTCATGCTTAATCACTTTCACACCAACTCGAGAACCATGCACTTTGAGTTGTTCTATACTTGCTGCTCTGAAAGTGTCAGCAGCTGCAAGAACACACGAAATTCCTTTCTCCTTTAATAGGGAAGCAAGCTTTGCTATCGTAGTAGTTTTCCCTGAGCCGTTAATGCCAAAAAATAAGATCACAAAAGGTAACCCTTTCCTTTCTCTTATTCTTTCAATGAGGTCAAAAGAAGGAATTAGAATTCTATTGAGTTCTTCTTTTAAGGCCTTTCTTACTTCCTCCTCGATTTCTCCTTTTTTGAATGTCTTTCCCGCAATCTTCTCATGCAAACCCTTTCGCAAGAGATCAACCACTTCAAGAGCAACATTGTTCTCTAACAAGATACCTTCAAGGGCGTCAAAAAGAGTATTGAATTCTTCTTCAGAGATCTCTCTCTTTCCAAACTTCTCCTTCAAAGCAGTAAAGAAGCCTTTTTTCTTTTCTTCTTCTGGTTCAGCTTTTCCTTCTTTTTCCATTTGATCTTGAGGCGCTACTCTCTCGATCATCGCCTCTACCTGAGGAGGCACAGCTGCTTTAATCTCCCTTTCAGGCAAAACATCAATGGGCTCAATGACAGCAACTTCCCTCTTCCCTACTTTCTCGATAACAGGCTCCTCTTTCTTCGCGAGTTGCTCCTTCTCCTCTATCTTCTCTTCCTGTACTTTTTCTTCCTTTCCTGCAACTTTCTTGAACCAGCCGGAAAGCTTTTCCTTCAATGATTTGAACATCCTTAGAAAAGGCAGAATTCATTTATAAAGGTGATACTCTATACTCCAAAATATATGTTCCATAGTAGAATAGTTTTAAATAACACACTTCCCTCAGCGAAGTAAAGAAGAGGTGAATATGGGAAAGAATATTTTTGTTACAGGAGCAAGCGGCTTTCTTGGCAGGCGGATTCTTGAAGCAATGCTCAAGGAAAACAATGACGATTTCTATCTCTTAGTGCGCTCAAATCGAAGCAAACAAGACCTCAAAGAATGGTTTAATTGGGCAGATATCTGCAGATTGCATTATATTGATGGAGACATTACTCAACCCCACCTCGGTATTGATGACTCCTCATTATCGAAAAAAATCAATGAATTCTGGCATCTTGCTGCTTCAACAGATTTTGCTGAGTTAGAGCGGGATGCGATTCGAACAACTAATATCCAAGGAACACAACATGTCCTAGACCTCCTTAAGACATGGGATAATCTAGACCACTTCTTCTACGTGAGCACTGCTTATATTAGTGGCAAAAATAACGGCATCATTCTAGAGGATGGTATGCCACCAAAGAATGGATTCAAGAATCCATACGAAGAATCTAAATATGAATGTGAACTACTGGTTCGTGCATCAGATCTTCCCTTCACGATCGTTCGTCCAAGCATTCTCATAGGAGATTCGCAAACAGGAGATGCGAGAGGAGAAAACCGCATGGCATATGGTTATCTTCTAGCGATTTATCACGCAGCAATCCACGCATTTGGCGGGAAAGATGCATTCTGGGAATCCTGGTTGAAAGGAAAGGGAACCCAAGTGAATGCCAGAATCTATACTTCTCATGAAGTAACTAAAAATTTCGTTACACTAGATGACGCAGTAAATGTTTGCATGCAGATTCGAAATGCTGGAGAAAGTATCAGAAAGACATATCATGTAGTTAATGGCCAGAACATCACCATGGGCCGCATTGTAGAATTAATGCAGCATGCCTTGCGCATCTCTGGATTACAACTCGATCCACGTCTTAAAGCTCAGAACCTAGAGAAAGGAAATCTCGTTGAGAGGGCTCTCTATAAATACACAGCTCCTTACTGGCCTTATGCTTTGAATTCAGAGCCTCAATGGCAATATAGTAATGTTGAACAACTAAGGGCAAGGAGAATTCCCATGACCGAAGGCCTTTTCAATTTCCTGATGCAACAATATGTAGAGAGATACTTAAGACCACAGTGATCATCTCTCCAGTTTAACCTCAAAGAGACATTTCGCACTTCCTTTTCCAACACATTCCACTTCACGTATAGAAAGCTTCTTCCCTAAGAGTTTCGAAAGATAACCCTCTAACAAGCCAGAGAGAAAAAAATCAATACATTCTGGAGATCTGCCAAAAAATCTGCTGCTGATTTTCGCATAATTATTCGTCGTATTAACAATAAAAATCGCATTTCTCGCACTCATGGAAGGAAGAACAGAAAAAGCTCCAAAACCATATACATTAAGCTTCCTGAGATGAATATTTAATTCCTTGGTGCTTACCAAAGGAATAGTTTTTTTTGAAGCTACAGCTAATTGCCCTTGATAAATGCCTGTTTCTTTGAGCAAGGCGCTATACTTCTTTTTATCTCTTTTCAAAAAATATTTATCAGCAATAACTAAGACATAGAGTGCAGTAAAGAGCCCTGAGACACCTTCGATATAAAACCTTCCGTGTTTCCAGCGAAGATTCTTGTTAAACCAAGACCGAATAAGAGATGCTCCAGGGTTCATGATAACTTCTATCTTAACTTTCGCGAGCAGTTGGTCAAGATAGGGTCTTCGAACAGGAATTTGTGCTTTTTCAATAGCATTCTTTACCTTTTTTTGGATCTTACTTTCATTATACGTCTCAAAGATACACATTTTCGCACCTCGTGCAATACACTGAGTTTCGACGCAAACAAGCTTTCCGCCATCTAAAGCCATTAACACACCTACAGACAATCCTCTCAAATAATGATCCACAGGCAGCTCAGGCTTCTGAAAAAGTTTTTTATAGGTAACTGCAAGAGGAGAATTGTAATCCACGTGTCTAAGATAATATGTTTGAGGTTCAGCATGGACTACTTTCAGTGTGCCAACGCCTACGAGATCTCCCTGACCAGCAAACATAGTATAATTCCCAGTAACATAGCGCAGCCCATACTTCTTCAAGAGAATAGAATCTGCGTCATATCCATGCCTTTGGCCAAGAATATACCAGACATCATAGGCCTCTTTCCCGTACATCTCAATGAGCTTTTTTTGATAAAAAGAGAAAGATTCCATCGGCATCATAAAAAATGGCATCTTCCATAATGAGAGTTCCCCATTATCAGGATTGTAAATAATACCTCCATGACCAACGCTTTTCAGAATAATTTCAATAAAACCAGCCATCAAACCTCTTAATCCATTTTATGGATTACAATGCCGTTTTTTGATATCTCGAGAGGGTGCGCATCCTCATTATTCTTAGTATGCCTCATCTTTCTGATAGACAATGTTCTAGAAAAATCTCCACCCAAAGTCTCAAAATTAATCACAATGACTCCATCACACACAAACTCACTCACCGTATCTCTGGTGATAAAGCCATCTTGTCCACTGGTTTCCCCAATCAATAAAGTAGTACAATCCAATCCTCTGAGATTGTCAATAAAGTTATACACAAATCTCTTGATAATATAATCTCCCATAATCGGCTGAGTTAAAGTAATTTTATCAGCAAGCATCTCTTTCAAGGCAATATCAGAAAGCCTTGTCTGCAAAGGGGCATTCACCACTAACGTTGAAAGGGAGTCAATTACCAATCTCTTGATATTCTCTTTTGTCACGATAATGCGAATATCGTGAATGGTTCGATCTGTAATATGATCAATCTTAATAGCCATAATCTTCAACTTGCCTGCCTTTTCATATTTCTCTAAGTCCCATCCAAACTGCGCAGCCTGCTTTCTCACTGCATCAGCCTTTTGCTCAAAGGTTACAAAGAGCCCCTTTTCTCCATACTTCTCTATCCCATTCGTTAAATACTGCAAAGAAAAGATCGTCTTCCCAGTCCCAGCGCTTCCTGCAATCAGGCTAGAGGAGTTTTTAGGAAACCCGCCTTGGATGAGCTCGTCAAATCCAGGGATCCCTGTCGGAGTTCTCTCACTTTTTCCACCTCCTCTTTTCTCAGCAGCTTTCTTCATAATAGAGAGATTCTCTTTTTTAACTGGCATCCCCAGAGAAGGGCAGAGAGGCTTAAATAGTTTTCGATGAGGCTTATGAAGTTACATTTTGGCGCATATTGCTTTAAGGACTTGATTTGGGAAAAGGGGGATAACTAAGAGTTAGGCGCAATCAGGTATTCTCTCACCAAAACCATATGCACATTGAGCAACTGGATTTAAATAAGTAATGGAAAAAGAAAAACAAAAATAAAATCAAAAAAGATGGTCCTCAAGCACTACTTCTCTTTCCCGAGTTCAGCAATTCTTTCAGCAACACCTTGGGACTCTTTATCAAGATCTTCCTTGTATTCTTGAAGCATTTGAAGCTTCTCGTCTTTGGTAAGGAAACCCCTTGAACTGCCGCAATATCCAT
>CAYJRI010000084.1:0-4909 GCA_964372435.1 Candidatus Woesearchaeota archaeon
AAATGAAATCCCGAATTAATATGTCGTTAGGAAATATTAACGGGATACTACAGGTGCCCATAACCTTATTGAGATTGATCACACCAGCTCGAATAATCTCTTTTTAAAAAGAGGGAGGTCTTTCTTGAGGAAAGAACCGCCAGCTGCTTTGATGTGGCCGCCTGCTGTTGATTCCTTGAGACCTTGGGTGGCTTTGGTGAGAAGTTCTGGAAGATTCACTTTTCCATCCTGCCTTCTGGAAGAAACTTTAATCCTTCCATCACTCATGTCTGCAAGAAAGATAATGGTTGTATTCTGAGGATATTTTCCTGAAAGCTTGCTGGCAACTGTCGAGGTTATGGGAAAATGGATCGCTGAAGCATACACAAGGGCATCTCCTATTTTTTCGTGATGTTTTTCAAAGTCAGCCATCAGCTGACTGATCTCTGCTTTTACGACTTTCGCGTATTTTTTAAGCTGGTTTATTTCTTTGATGGATGTTATTTTTTTCAGGATTTCATAGTAGGCTTTTTTGTCTTTGAAGAAGTAGATTGCAGCATCATTGATGAGATTGGCAATTTCTCCCAAATCTGAGGAGAACGATTGGCGGTTGTTTTCGGCTTTTATCTTAAGATGATATTTCTCCTCGATTGATTGAATAAAGGGTCTGTTTTGCTCGAAGGTGTAATCTGCGATGACTGCTGCACCAACGAGCCAGTCAAGTTTCTCTATATGAAATCCTGCTTGTTTGAGGAGTGTGTAGGCAATAAGCGCTGCACAGGAGGAGGTATCGGTTTTCATGAAAATGATCTTGTTGGAATTGAGATCCTCTGGATATTCATGATGATCAAGAATCAGCATTTCTCCTTGAAAATGCTGAGTAAAGTTTTTAATATCATTGATCTCTTGCTTGAGATCTGAGAAGATGATTTTATTGATTTTTGCTTTTTGCACTTTTTCAAGTTGGTTCATTGCAAGACGAGGATCATAGTCAAGAAAGTCTATGACTTCTGCAGGAATTGCTGCATGAAGGATCCGTCCTGAAACAAAGCCATCAACATCGTCATGGGAGAAAATGGCGACCCTGTCTTTTTCTGTGATACTTTTCAGAGACTCAATAGCTTTTTCCTCGCTACCATAGATGAACTGCATTGAAGGACGATTCTTTTTCTCTTTAAAAAGTCTCCCCCTCATAGACTTTTGCAATTTGCTTCTTGAAGAAAGAGAGAGATTCATTTCTTATTGCTTCTTTGGCTTTTTCTAAGAGTTGTGTGAGGTAAAAGAGGTTATGGTATGAAGCAAGGTATTTTCCCAAGGGTTCTTCTTGCATCAGGAGATATCTGATATAGGCTCTTGAATAGTTCTTACAAACTTTGCAAGTGCATTCTTCATCTAAAGGCTTCTGATCATTTGCATATTGCTTGTTTCCTATTCTTAGTTTTCCTTGTGAGGTGAATAAGGTTCGCCTTCTGGCATTTTGTGTTGGAAATCTTGAATCAAACATGTCTACCCCTCTCTCTATTGCCTCTAAAAGTTCGAGAGGATCTCCAGCTCCCATGAGGTAGATTGGCTTATTTTCTGGAAGGAGTGACTTTTGTAACTCGATCATTTCATATTCAGATTCTTTTGGTTCTCCGAGAGCAAGTCCTCCTATGGAGTAGCCGTCAAAATCAAGTTCTCCAAGTTCTTTGACTGATCTCTCCCTGAAGTCAGGATGAATGCCTCCTTGGGTGATGCCGAAAAGAAGCTGACGATTTTCCTGAGGCAGATCTTCCTGGAGTTTATCATGATAGTTTTTGCAGCGCTGAGCCCAATTCGAGGTTTGCTCTACAGCTTTTGCAATCTCCTCCCTGCGGTTTTCAATAAGAGGCATGTGGTCAAGGCACATTGCAATTTCTGCTCCTAACGCAAGTTGCGTCTCCACTACCTTTTCTGGGGTTAGGAGAAGCTTCTCTCCTGAAAAAGGATTCCTGAAAAGAATGCCGTGTTCAGTTGTTTTGATCCAGAACTTTTTCTCATACATTTGAAATCCTCCTGAGTCTGTTGCATTGATTCCAGAAAAGTTCATGAATTTTCCAAGGCCACCTAATTTCTGGATGATTGCTGTTCCTGGCCTTAATGAGAGAATGAATGAGTTAGAGATCACTGCTTTTATTCCTATCTCTTCAAGATCCTGCTGAGAGAGATACTTAACTGCTGCTTTTGTAGCAACAGGCATGAAGAAAGGGGTTTCAATAGGACCTTTTTTCGTGTGGAGGAGGCCTACTCTTGCTCTGCTGTCTTTTGCAAGAATTTTGAATGGAGGATTTTCCATAAGAGGATGTAGGAAGAGAGGTATAAAAGCTTGAGGTTTAATGAAATTATTCAAGATCTACTCCCAGAGCAGCTTTGAGAATATCACTTTCAGGATTTCCGTAATGATCTTCACAGAGTTTAGAAAGTGTTTTTATTTTTGATTTTGAAACTGAGCCGATGCTGAGAAGAACTCCGATGGTGTCCTGATTTTCGAACCCTATGAATCTTCCGGTGGAATCTAAAATCACTCTGTAATGTTGGGGGGCATCTAAGACGGTCAATTTTGTATCTTCACCAAACCAGTAGATATCGAAGCCTTTTCTTTCCTCATGACGTGCCGGGCTTTGGAGAAAAACTCCCCCGTCAATAAGTGCTTTTATTGCATGTATAGTATAGTTATCAAAACGATACGTACGGAAGTATACTGCAGACATGTTAGATGAGCCATTTTCCATTTTTTTGGATTACTTTGCCGTCGAGGATGATCTGGGCATTTTCCATGTCCTTCACCATGTCCCAATGCAAGGCAGAATCATTGCCCCCTCCATTTTCCTTGTACGCCATACCTAAGGCAAGGTGGATTGTCCCATTGATTTTTTCATCAAAAAGGAGATTTTTGGTAAAGCGGTTGATATTTGGACTGCATCCGATACCGAATTCGCCAAGATATCCTGCATTTTCATCAAGATCAAGCATTCTCAGGAGGAGATCCTTATTCTTGCTTGCTTGAGCTTCGATGACCTTGCCTTTCTTAAATTGGAGTGTGATGTCTGTCACCTCTTTTCCTCCCCAGAGAGCTGGATATTCAAACTTGATCCATCCTTCAGTACTCTCCCTAATGGGAGCCATGAAAATCTCTCCACCAGGCATATTCTCTTCTCCTTTGTCTGCAACGCAATTCTTTCCTTTGATAGAGAATTTAAGATCTACATTTTCTCCAAGGAGATGGACTTGTTTTCCTTTTTCGAAGATTTTACTGAGTTTATCAAGCCTTTTTCCGAGTTTTTTCCAATCAATAAAGCAGGCATTATAGATAAAGTTTTCATATTCTGTGAGAGACATCTCTGCTTCTTGGGCTTGTGAGAGAATAGGATAGGCGATCGTCACTCTTCTTATTTTATCTCGTGTATTGACAATATAGTCTGAAATTGGATCAAGAATTTTCTCTCGTTGAGCTATTTTTTCAGATGGGCAGTTTGTCAACTCGCGGGTATTGGTCTCGGTGTAGATGCCGATATATGCTTGGACTGATTTCACTGTGTTCATCCAATGGTGCGGGAAGTGATTGACCTGCTCTTGAGTTGCATATTTATAGAAAAAGTCCTCAACTCCTGGAAGTCTCACGTTGACAATGGGATTGGCTTTTGCGAGAATAGCTGCCTTGTAGAGCTCTGCTAAGAAAGGCATGGCTTCGGCTTCTCCTGAAAGGATAACATTTTCTCCTGGCTTGACTGCAACGCAATAGCGTGTAGCGAGTTGTGCGAGTTTTCTGGTTCGTAAATCGACGGGCATTTTTTAATGGTTTAATCTAAAAAAAGGCTTAGTTTATCTTACTCTCTTCAAGTAACTTTATGATATCTTGTGAAAATTCAATCAGAGGATTAATGCCATCTACATCTGTAATGATTCTTCTTTTTTCTGGAAGAGGATTTGCTGTTTGCCACATCCCATTCATGAATGCATACTCCACTCTTGTAAGACCAAAGGTTCTCAGCTGAGCTTCTAGGAAATTATAGGCCTCTTTTGCGAGAGCCTTGATTTCATCTTTTTCAACGTCGTTTTCTAATGTCGCATTGATTCTTTGCATATACTGTTCTATGGCAATAGTATCCTTCAGTGAGAAGTCTGGTAAATTTTGGCATGGAGAAACGCCAATTCTTTTCATTCCTGATCCAAAAAATTCTCTTACTAGTGGGGCGTTTTCTATGGCAGAGGTGTATCCGATATGAATGAGCCTTTGATGACAAGAATCTTCCTCGCCTGTTTCGTGAAGCATTGCTATTACATGATTATCCAAAAGATCTTCTTTAAATCCCTTAGCAAGTTCAGCCATCTGGAGGTATTGACGTTCTAAAGCAGAATCTGGTTTGAGTTCTGATTCTTGATAGACCCCTATAAAGGTTGGGATGATTATTCTGCTTTTATTTTGAGAAACAAGTGCGTCTAGTCCTTCTTGCGAGCTGATTTCTGTGAGGTTATCAAATCTGCCTTTCTTCAGATCATCTATCCTGCCGTGCGCATACCTATATTTGATGATTTCATCCATGTTTTTCAGAATGAGGCATCTGAGGCGCCATCACCTCGTTTTATGAGAGTGTACTGGGTTTTTAAGGTTTATGTTTCAGCGTATCTGCTTACCTTTCTGAAGTCAGCGTCGATAGTGTTTTTTAGTCCCTTTGAGAAATAAAGGAGTGCATCTTCGATAAGGTATGATTTTTATACCGAATACTTCATAAAGCTGAGTAATTATGTTTCAGCAGGTTTCGAGGAACAACGGTAATTCCTGATGGAGCGATAAAGAAATTTATCGAAGCTTCAAGAAATATCAGACCAATGTTGAGACTTTCTATGACTGGTATAAGAAAAACACATGCCACCCAACCCTAAAGGGTTGGGTTTGTGACAGGCATGTGTT
>CAYJRI010000085.1:0-4845 GCA_964372435.1 Candidatus Woesearchaeota archaeon
TCCTTATCCTCATCAGGAATGCTTCCTTCAATTTCCTCGATCGTCTTCTTAATAGCAACAGCACTCCTCCTTGCTTCATTCTGGTGTTCAGGATCAATCTCCACTTCAACTTTCTTCGCATACTCTTTATATCTCCTCAAAGCCTCTTTCGCCTCCTCAATCTTACCCGCCTGAATCATCGCTTTAATCTCGGCAACTCTCTCTTCCTTATTCGTTAAATCGCTACCAAATCGGTCAAAAAATTTATCAATAAAGTAAAAAACACTATCAGGAGTAATGCCTGCTCCTTGTTCCAATTCAGCATCTTGGAATTCCTTTTCGTCTTCTTCAAGAATATTTTCAGAAGGTGATCCCTGAGGTTCTTGAGATACAGGAGTTTCTTCTTCAGATTCCAGAGGAGCATCATCAGCTATTTCAGGAATTGCTTCTCCATCAGAAGCATCTTCTAAGGGAATATCAGGAAGTGCATCTTGAGCTGCTACAGCAAAAGAAAAAAGAGCAAAAGCTGCAATTAAGAAAAAACCCAAGAATAAATAAAATGCATACCTATCAGCAATCTTTCCCATCTTCACCACTTTTCTTAGACAAGAAGAAAAGAGAACTATATAAATCTTTTCATATCGCCTTCTTCCCCAACTGATGCAAGGCATGCTTCATGCAAAAATTCCCTAAGACAGCCATATTCAGGCAAGGGGTCCCGTCATTATTCGTCTTCACGCACTGCTTCGAAGATTCAATAATCACTCCAACAACATTCTCATCAACCTTAAATGAAGTAAAGCGAAAAAGGCCCTTCTTTTTTGGTCCAACATACCGAAACTCTTCAACCCTCCATACTTCTCTCTTGTCAAGCACTCTCATAAATCTGCCCCGATAAGTCAGAGGAGCATGAGGATAGCATTCATAATATTCCTTTCCTAAGAAATCCTCCTTCTTAATTCCAAGAAGTTTCTCAGAGGCAGTATTCCGATAAATGGCATAAAATTTATCCTCCCCTCTTCTCTCCCAAAGTGTAAGGCTGTCGGGGAATGCTTCAAAAAACAATTTCAATTCTTCAGTAATTCTCATTAAAATAATAAGAAAAATGGCTTTAAATGTTTTAAGAAGAAGCATTCCACGAGAAGAGATAAATCTTTGTATATAGGGGGTTTGGAAAAACTTTTATTCAAATAATTCTTATAGAAGAAGGAGTGTTAAGAAAATACTCATTCAAAGAAGGTATTCAAATTTTCAATGTATAAAATCAACTCAATCTCACAACTTTCTCCACCTCTTTCAAGATGATCTTTGATTTCACAACCTCGCCCATCAATTCAATATCTTTATAGAGAATCCTGTCTTCAGAAAGGGGAGGTAGTCTTTCTCGAATAGTGCGATATGCAACCTCTGTCCCTCTTCCTGATTTCAGCGGCTTTCTTAATTCCAAGCCCTGCGCAGCAATCATAAAAACAGCTGCAAGAATAAGAGCAGCATTCTCTAGAATTTCCCTCATTTTCAAAGCACTTGCTAAACCCATGCTATTAAAGTCTTCCTGATTTGCAGATACAGGAACAGATTGTGTTGCAGCAGGGTTTGTAAGAACCTTATTCCTCACTAAAAGATCAGCAATCAAACTCTGAACTTGCATAAATCCACTGTCTTTCCCGACCTGAGAAGCAAGAAAGGGGGGCAAACCATTACTCAAAGAAGCATCGAGCAGGCAGTTAATTATCCTCTCGCTTAAAACACAGAGAGTAGTAATAGCGATGCCAAGTATTTCTAATCCAAAAGCAAGATGCACTCCCTGAAAATTAGCAGAGGAGACAACCTCTGGCTTTTCCGAAAAAATTAAAGGATTGTCCGAAGCGCTGTTCAGTTCAGTCTGAACCATCTTCATAGCAAACTCCCATACTTCTCTTACAGGGCCCATCACTTGAGGAATTGAACGCAAAGAAAAAGGATCTTGATTTGTTTCATAGACTCTCTTAACCAACTGGCTCCTCTCAACTAATGCGCGAATATTGCTCGCACTCAAAATCTGTCCAGCCAGCCCTTTAACCTTATGCACTCTCTCGTCAAATGCAGTGAAATTTCCTTGTAATGCCTCGATGCACATTGCGGCAGAAATTTCAAACTCCTTGATTAAATCTCGAGCCTCAAAAAGGATAAATGATCCCACAGCAGCAATAAACGAAGGTCCATTAATAACAGCAAGTGCTTCTTTCGCTTCAAACTCTAAAGATTGGATTCCTGCACACTGCAAGGCCTTTTTTCCATCCAAGATTTTTCCTTGGTAATATGCCTCGCCCTCACCAGTCATGACTAAAGCAACATGCGCAAGTTGTGCAAGATCGCCGCTTGCCCCAACTGATCCGCTTTCATACACCTTCGGAGTAACCCCTTTATTCAACAGTTCAATAAGTTTCTCAATAACCCCTAGTCTAACTCCAGAATACCCTGTTGCAAGTTGATTTGCCCGAATGAGGATCATCGCTCTAACCTCCTCTTCTTTTGCGGGTTTTCCAGCGCTCACTGCATGACTTCTAATCAAGGAATATTGGAACCGATGGATGTCCTCCTCACTAAGATGAACGTTTGAGAGCTTGCCAACTCCTGTATTAATCCCATATACATCTTCTTTCCTTTCAATAATCTTGTCCACAATATCACGACAAGCTGTCACGCGTTTAACTGCTGATGAGCTCAAAGAAACTTTCTCATGGTATCTGGCAACACGCACAACATCATCAATGGTCAATGAATTACCATCAATATCCACCATAAAAAAAATGGGAAACCTTCCTATATAAAAGTATGTAAACCCCTTCTTTCCCATAAGGTAAGGCTAAAGGGAAATGAGTCCATAAACTGAACTAATTCCTGAGTAAGCCTCATGCAAAAAACAAGAAAGGATGATTTAAATACTCTGTGAAGAATCTCCTAAAGAAAAGTATTTAAAACAAAAATTCCTCTAAGAAAAAAAGGGAAAATGAAATACGACTTTTTGGTTCTAGGCGGCACAGGAATGCAGGGAAAAATTGCAGCGAAAGATCTCATGAATAATGGATACTCTGTTTTGATCTGTGGCAGAGATCCTTCAAGGGTTAGGGACCTCCTCAAACATCCTCAAGCACATTTTCACCTGGTAAACATGGCCAGCATCAACTCCATCACTCGCGCAATCAAAACATCTCAAGCACAGGTTGTAGTAAATTGCGCCGAGCTTATCTACAACATCAATGCGATGAATGCCTGCCTCAAAACTGAGAGACATTACCTTGATCTAGGAGGTCTTCATTATATTACTCTTGAACAATTCAAACTTGACAAAAAATTCAAAGATAAAAATCTCGTCGCCATTACAGGATGCGGCTCAACCCCCGGCATCACGAATGTCATGGCTTTTTATGCATCACAATTTTTCGACTCAGTTCATGACATTAACCTTGGCTTTGCATGGGATGCTAATATCAAAAAATTCTATCCGCCTTACTCAATCAAAAGTATTGTTTCAGAATTCACGCAAAAACCCGTGGTACTCCACGACGGGAAACTCCAAGAGCGCCCCCCCTTTTCGTGCTACAATGAATATGACCGACACCTCATCGGAAAGCAAAAGAGTTGGTGCATTGTCCACTCTGAAGTCTTTACCTTCTGGAAATACTTCAAACACAGAGGACTAAAAAATGTGCATTTCATTGCAGGCTTTCCCGACCATTCATTAAAAGTACTCTTTCTTCTTATGGATCTCGGCTTCACCTCATCACAACCCATAAAAGTCAAGGGAACTGAGACCACCCCTCTTGATTTCACAACAGAAGTCATGAAAAAAATAAAGATGCCTCATGGCTACAGAGAAAAAGAAACCTTGTGGGTAGAAGTTTTCGGAGTAAAGCATGGGCAAAAAAAGAAAGTAGAAATTGACTGCCATATCAGAACATTGAAAGGGTGGGAATTCGCAGGCTCTAACGTAGATACAGGCATGCCGATCTCCATCATGGCGCAAATGATCAAGAACGGTCTTATCGTCGAGGAAGGTGTAACAGCCCCTGAAAAAAGCATTCCGCCTCTTCCTTTCTTTCGGGAGTTAAAAAGAAGAGGCTTTCTCATCGATATGGATAGAAAGCATTTAGTGTGATTGGGAGAATATGATTTAAGATTCTCATCTCCGCTTGTCAAATTCAGCATATCTTCTTCCGTTCACATATGCTAAAAGATATCGGTAATGCCCAAGATCTTTCTTAAGCTCCAAGCTTGGATCATGGAGAGCCTCTTCAGACACTTTCTCCTCGATTTTTCTACCTCTCTGAGAAAAAAACTCTTTGAAAGTTTGGTAAATCTTTTTCATCTTCACTTCTTCCCCCCTCGATGTGAATCATGCGCATGATTCATATCATCAACAGGACAAACAACAGCATTTTGCACATATTTATACGCATGATACGCAGCCTTCACCGCTTCTCCAACCCCTGTAATGAGCTGCTTAAACTCAGTATCAACCACGTCGCCTGCTGCAAAAAATCCAGGCACATTGGTCCTGCTCTCCTTATCAATAATCACCTCGCCTTTTTCATTCAAAGCCGCACCCGCTGATTTCGCAAGATCAGAAAGAGGAACATGCCCAATCTCGACAAAAATACCATCCAAGGCCAGCTCTCTTTTCCCTTTATAGGGATTATCCAAAACAACAACTTCCACAAAATCTTTCCCTCGGATTTCCTTTACATTGGTCTTTGTAAGAATCTCAATCTTCTTATTTTTCAAAGCTCGCTCAATATTAATAGGCTCTGGCCTCAATTTATGGCCTCGAGCAATGATGTTGACTTTCTTTGCATACTCAGCCAAAAGAATAGATTCCTTGGTTGC
>CAYJRI010000086.1:0-4840 GCA_964372435.1 Candidatus Woesearchaeota archaeon
GAGATTATGATTTAATGGAAGAAATGGGTGTTTCTTTATACTCATTACATACTCCAATGGATAAAAATAGAAATGACAAAGTAGTTTCTACTGCTTATGGTCTCGCTAGAGTAATTGGATTAAAAGTTGAGGAAGAGTTTGCGCCTGAGGGCGAGAGAAATCCAAAGCTTTTATTGGGTTTAATTGGAAGGTTAAAAGACAAAAGTTTTGACGATTTAGTAAAGAGATTAAATTCAACACTTAGTCACAAAGTCAAGACTATTAAAACAGACGACGAAATCGGCAGAGTAGCAGTTGTAACTGGCGGGGGTTTTGTTCCAGAGTTAATACAAGAAGCAAAAGATAAAGGATGCAAAACCTACATCACAGGAATTATTACTCCAAACTCTTCCGAATATAGCAAAAAAAACTTCCACTCAACATTAGAAGCAGTAGAAAAGATAGGCATCAATGTGATTGGTGCATCCCATTATCTGACTGAAAAGTGGGCAATGCAGTTTTCAGTTCCATATTTTAGAAAATTTTGTAAAACAGAATTTATAGAAGACAAATCTGCATTAAAGAAATTAGAATAATTCTACGCGCGCTGTTTGGGTGGGGGTTTGGCAAATAAGAGATTTAAATTTCAGACGAAGAAGAAATTCCGTTAAACTTCAGGCCTCATAAAAGGAAATAAGATAACATCTCTTATAGAAGGTGAGTTAGTAAAAAGCATCACCATTCTATCAATCCCTACCCCTAGACCTCCTGTAGGAGGCATTCCAACCCCCAAAGCTTCGACAAAATCCTTATCGTAGGGATGTGCCTCTGCATCTCCTTTCTTTAACTCTTGAGCCTGTTTCTCAAAAAGCTCTTTCTGTCTCAAAGGATCATTCAACTCAGAATAAGCATTCCCAACTTCCATGCCTGCAATATAGGGTTCAAACCGCTCAACAAGCTTTGTCTTTCCATTCCAATTCCTTTTCTCCTTGCATAAAGGAGTTGTTTCTTCAGGATAATCAAGCACCAATGTTGGCTGGACTAAAGCAGGTTCACAAAAATGTTCAAAAAGCGAGGCAATGATCATCCCGCGACTCTCTCCCTTAAATTTTATTTTTTCTTTCTTTGCTAATTGGAGGAGTTCTTTATCACTCATCTTCTCTACATCAATCTTCTTTTCCTTCAGAAGATCAAGCATCGAAACTCTCCTCCATTTCTTCCCAAGGTCTATCTTAATGCCTTGATATTCAATCAAGGTTGTGCCCAAAACCTTCTCAGCAACATATTTCCAGAGATCCTCGCAAAGATCCATCATCTGATGATAATCTGCATATGCTTGATACAGCTCAATCATGGTAAACTCAGGATTATGCAACTTGTCAATTCCCTCATTCCTGAAATCCTTTCCTATTTCATAAACTTTCTCAAATCCTCCCACAATCAATCTCTTGAGATAAAGCTCATCAGAAATTCTGAGATAAAGAGGAATATCTAGAGCATGCAAATGCGTTGTAAACGGCCGTGCATTTGCTCCTCCATACAAGCTCTGGAGAATAGGAGTATCTGTCTCCAAAAAACTCCTTGAGTTCAGAAATTCGCGAATAGCCTCGATCATCTTAGCCCTTTTCACAAAAACCTCTTTCACTTCAGGATTCATAATCAAATCCAAATACCTCTTCCTATATCTCTCTTCCTTGTCCTGCAACCCATGCCATTTCTCAGGCAATGGCAATAAACTTTTGCTCAGCAAAACAACATTCTTTGCAATAATACTCAATTCCCCTCTCTTCGTCCTTGCAACAATCCCTGTAACCCCAATAAAATCTCCAGAATCAATATATTTCTTAAAAAAATCTTTATTTTCTTTAGGAGTATCCTCCTTTAATATAATCTGAATCTTTCCAGAACCATCCTGCAATGTTGAAAAAGAAAGTTTTCCCATTTCCCGAATAGACATAACTCTTCCAGCAACAGCTACTACATCCTTAGTTTGAGCACCATTCCCCAAACCTTTATATTTCTCCTGGAGAGCAGTACTATCAATCTTTTGATACAAATAAGGATAAGGATTAATTCCTTTCTTCTTTAACTCCTCCAGTTTCTTCAACCTCTCTTTCACAATTTCTTCTTTTCGAGCCATACTTTTTAAAAGAGAGAGAGCTTTATAAATATACACGCTGAACTCATCCATGATCTCAAGAGAAGACGCACTTCATCTCCTCCATGAGTATGTGAAATCAGAAAGTCTTAGAAGGCATTGCCTTGCTGTTGCAACAGCAATGGAAGCTTATGCGAAAAAGCTAGGAGAAGACAAAGACCTCTTCTGGATTACAGGCCTTCTTCACGACTTTGATTTTGAGAAATATCCAGACCAAAGACATCCTTTCGAAGGCGTTAAGATCTTAAAGGAAAAAGGCTATCCTGAAGAAATCCAAGAAGCAATTCTTGGCCATGCAGATTACTCTGGCGTTCCAAGAAAAACCATGCTTGCCAAGTGCCTCTTTGCAGTAGACGAGTTATCCGGACTCATAGTCGCTCTTGCAAAAATCCGCCCAGGGAATTTTGAAGGCATGACCCCAGAGTCAATAGAAAAGGCAATGAAAAAGAAAGGTTTTGCCTCTGGCGTCCATAGAGAGGAGATTGAAAAAGGAATGCATGAATTAAGAGTAAAAAGAGAAGAACATTTTCTCCTGCTTATCAGCGCATTCAAGGAAAAAGCAAAAGAACTGGGTTTTTAGCAGTATCTCCGCACAGGAATTTTACCCTAAAAATCTCGAAAAGAATTAACTCCTCTCCATATCTTTAAGAGAACGCTCCTCGAGAGCAAGATTATGGAAACAAATTATTGATTTTGGTAAGAAAATATTTTGATCAATTTTTTTGTATTTGCAGAGATACTATTTAGATACAAATCTTTAAGTAGACTTCCTCTTTCAAGGAAGGATGAATGACATTCAAGAGAAAATAAAACAATTTAACGATGAAAGAGAGTGGAGCACCTTCTCATCAGTAAAAGATCTCCTTCTCAATATGAACGAAGAAATCGGAGAATTCTGGCATATTATTAAATGGGTCGATGTTGAAACACAACAAAAATTAGTGAAAGAAAATCAAGAAGAAGTTGATAATTTTATAGGCGACATGCTTTACTTGGTTCTCAAGGTAGCATATCTTTGCAATGTCGACTCAAAGAAAGCAATTCTTGACGTGCTTGAAGAATACGAACAAAGATTTCCAGTAGAAAAAGCAAAAGGTAGTCACGGCAATACCTTAGCCGGCGGCATCGATCTCAAGAACAACAATCTTTAAAAACTCTGCAACCTCCTCTTCAAGGTTGGGTGGATTGTTGTTTGGTTAGTGCCCGGTCTTGATTCTTAGTAAATTACATTTGAAAAGATGTTCGCAATTTCAAAAGAAAAAGAGATTTACTGGGCCCCAACTCCCTATGAAACTTTTGAAGAATGTCCTAGGAAGTTAGCCCTCAACCGCTGGCGTGAAACAACAGACTCAGCGCTTGCTCTTGGCATCTATATGCATACAAGGATAAGCTCTCTCAAAGCAAATCCTTGCTATAAATCAGCACAAAGCTGGGCAAATTTTTGTGTAGGTTTTTGGAAAGAGTCTATAGCGAGCAAAGGAACCATTCGAGGCCAGCCTATTGTCTGGAAGAGTCAAGGTGAGGCGTGGGCAAGCATGCCCGAAAGAATCGAAAGAATGTGCCTTCTCCATTATGATCGCTTCATCAGTGAAATTCCTGAAACAGTTTTTTTCCCTTCCGGCAATAAACGCGGGAAAACCGTTGAATATAGAGTAGAACCTTTTCGTTTTCAAGGTGTCGGTTTCCGAGGAAATATTGACGAGATGCGGAAAGGATTCATCATCAGAGATTATAAAACTGGATTGCGGTGGCATCTAGAAAACAATACCGAATACAAACATCAACCTACCTTTTATGCTTGGTTCTACTGTAGGCAGGCATACATTGATCCGGTATTTCGAGCACGATGCGGTATCTCTGACGAAGTTGCACAGACGTGGATGGGCAACCCTCATTTTATTGACCCAAGAATAAGAATTGAGTATTTTATGCTCGAACCCGAGAGGAAAAGGAAGCCAGACAAAACATTTGAAACAACAGAAGACGGAAGATTTGTCTATGAAGAAAAAGACCCCCTGATTCTCACCACAAGAGATAACTCTGATTTCGTTGAAATGATTGAAAAACTTTATTTTGCAACCCTTGAAAAGAAAGCAATGGATAAGAGAAAGCAATACAGGACAAGAAGAGGCAAGCATTGTAAGTACTGCTCACATGCTGATGCCTGTGATAAGATGACTGCGCAACTCCCGCTCCTTCCTGTCCAGAGAAGATTCATTTCAGTAGAAGACGAAATCTTAATGCAAATAGGAATGGAACCAGAGGATATCATTCCAGAATTTCAGCCTCAGCAGCCTTTAGAAGCAGAGCCTCCACAGCGAAAATACAAACAACAAAGATTTAATTTTGGGAGGAAAAAGAGGAAAGCACAACAACCGCAAGAATCATGACCTACAAAATTATTCACACTCTGACCTTCGATAGACAGTTTGCGCAACACAAGCCCTTCAGAGAAAGAATTATCCTTCTTGAGAATCAACTCAGAGAAAATCCACATCTGGGAATACAGCTTGAAGCAGGAATCCACAGAATACGCCTGAATCACTACGTACTATTCTACTCCATCAACGAAGAACTTCATGCCGTAATCATGCTCGAAATCAGGGATAGGAAAAAAGATAATACAATTCCTCAAGAACCCCAAAGACCTAGATCCTCACAATTCAGAATATAAAATCTACCTCCCCATGTAAAAAACTAAAT
>CAYJRI010000087.1:0-4812 GCA_964372435.1 Candidatus Woesearchaeota archaeon
CTGTAAAGCAATAGCTCATAATCTCTCTCTACGAGAGAGATTTTCAACTAAGCCAAAGGGAGAGGTAAATTTATAAACAATCTTAAAGAAGATGGGTTGAAAGGGGCAAAAGGGAGAGGTAAATTTATAAACAATCTTTTCTATGGGGGAATATGAAAAAAGCAGGGGTCTTTATTGGAATATTTTTGTTAGTATTCTCTTTCTCTGTCCTGGCTCAAGAGGATGCTACAAAGATTGACAAGGCTTATAGCTGCGCGATTGAAAAGGCAAAGGGAAAATGCAAGGATATAACTCTTGAAGAGAAAGTGTTTTCTCTCTTAGGGCTATCGTCAGACTCAGCTGTTTTGGATGAATGCAAGAAAGCTCTTCTCGATACATCAGAAGATAATAAGTGCTGGCCAAAGGGCTCTTGTAAAGTCAAGGATACTGCGCTTGCTGTTTTGGCTTTGAAGCATGTTGGAACCGATGTGGCTCAAGGAGTGAATTGGCTGTTGAGTAAGAATTCTACGCCTCGAGATTTAACCTGGTATTTGCAGATTGATGCTCGTGAAGAGACTGCATGTAAGATCTCGTATGGTGGGAAGGATTTTACTACAGTGATTAAGGCTGATAAAACCTTAACACAGGGTGCAGGCTCCTGCCTTACGCGAGCACAGAACAATTATTGGCTGCAAATTGCTTCTGGTTGCTTAAGTACGACATTTACTGTGTCTTGTGACAAGGGCTTTATTTCAAATCTGATCTATAAAAAATCAGGTTCAAATGTGTTCTATATTTCCTCTGATACGAAGTCAGCACCTGCTTCTGGGAGCACTGAAAATGCTGTGGTTGCTACGTGTTTTGGGAATCCCTGCGATTATGAGGGAAGTTTATTGGCAACTCTGGCCTTATCAAAGGCTGGAAAAGATATCTCTCCGTATCTGCCTTTCTTGAATGCGCTTGCTACAGACAATGAAAAATATCTGCCCGCTGCCTTTCTGCATATCTTGACTGGAGATGAAGAACATTTCTCGAAGTTAACGAGCTTGCATGCTGCAGGTGCTTGGGATGTAAGGAGCGGATATGGAAAGTTCTATGATACTGCTCTTGCTCTCTTGGCTCTGCAAAGTACAAGTTCAGAACAGGCAGATGCTGCGAAGCAATGGCTTCTTCAGGTGCAACCAACCAATGGATGCTGGCAAAATAGCTTGAGAGATACATCCTTCATCCTCTATGCTGCATGGCCAAAAGCGCCTTCACGAGGTGGAGGGACAACACCTGTTGATTATTGTAAAGATTTTAATTATTTCTGCATTACGCCAGGAGATTGTGCTGAGACTGGTGGAGAGCAGTTGAATAATTATTTCTGCCCTTCTTTGAGTGCTATTTGTTGCAGCAAACCTGCTGTAGAAAAAAATTGCTTGGAGAAAAATGGAAGAGTTTGTGCAGACGATGAAGAGTGTACAGGAAGCACGATCTCAGCTTCAGACAGTGGGAGATGTTGTGATAGCAGCTGTGTCAAGAAGCAGACGCAGCCTGAATGCGAGATTAAAGGATATTTTTGCCAAAGCAGCTGCAGTGACAATCAAGAAGAGGCTTCCTACGGATGTACGGGAAGCAATACTTGCTGTAAAACAAAGGAAGTTCCACCTGTGCCTCCAAGAAGCTACTGGTGGATTTGGGTTTTAGTGATTTTGATTATTCTTGTGATTCTCGGGATTGTTTTCAGAAACAGATTAAGTTTATGGCTCTTTAGAAGAAAAGGCGGCAAGGGCAAAGAAGCTCCTTCTTCTCCGGGAGGGAGATTTCCACCGACAGCGCCTTTCCCAGCGCGACTTCCCCAAGCAAGACCGCCTTTTGGAAGACCGGGTGTTGCACTTCGCGGTCCTGCTCCAAGAATTCCTGCGAGATTGAGGCCAAGTGATGAGACTGACAAGGAATTGGATGAGACCTTAAGAAAGTTGAAGGATATGGGGAAGTGACAAGAAATTGTTTTAACGAAAGATCAAAGTTTCCGTACTTCATTGATGACAAAATAGAGATAAACTAAACTGGCTATACGCTCTTCGTTACATTCCTCTCTTGATGCTATTTCTTCCCCTGCATTGCATCATGCCTTTCAGTTCTATGAATATCTTCGTTACATTCCTCTCTTGATGCTATTTCTTCCCCTGCATCTTCATCCTTGCCTTAGCAAGGGTGTAAGGAACAGGATTCTTGGTTTTTTCTGATAAGGAATCAGTCTCATAAACACCTATGGCTTTATAATAGTCTGAATCGAAGTTCGGCGGGAGCATTTTCTTTTGTTTTTTGAACCACTCAAGTTGAGTTTTGATATAACCTTCTTTGAGAGGTTTGTAATTCTTTTTATTCCACTCCTCTAAGGTTTTTTCTATATACTCTTTAGGGAAATTTAATGAGCGGAAAAAGGTAATGAGAATAAAGACAGCTCTCTTTCTGCCATCTTCCTTCATGCCTTTGAGAATATTTTGGATGACAGGAGGGAAGGTGTCTTCGGTGATGTATTTGATGTCAATGTCTTCGAATTTTTTTCCTTCAAGATTTATCTTTTGACTTGATAATGGTTTTTTTGATTTTTCCTGCTCGCTCCACCAATCCAATGCTTGCATCAGGAGCTCTTTTGCTTCATCCTTTCTTGCTTCTGGAGTGAAATTTCTGATTTTGATGCGGAGAGGGTCTGCTAGCTGAGGGTTGAAGTTTTCAAGCTCTTTTTTCTCAAGGACAATAGAAGCAAGTGCTGTTTTTTCATGGAGCGAGTAGGGGGCTCTAAAGAGGTGTCTTGGAGAAACGAGGACAATGTCTGGCATGACTTTTTTTGGAGCATCAAAGTCTTTAATATAGGATTTCTCAGAAACAGTTTCTGAAATCTTTTCAATGAGATCTGATCTGATCATCTCTGTCAAGTAGAGAGAGATAACTCTTGCCCAATCAGGAAACATATTTTTTGTTGGAATGTTTTGAAAGGCTTCTGGAAAGGCTTGCCAGGGGACGATTATATGGAAGCCCTTGGAACCTGAAAATTTTATTCCATAATTTTTAATACTGTGGAACTCTAAAGCTCTGAGAAGAAGGCGGGCAGTAATATTGCTATAGTCAAGATATTTTGAGTCAATATCGATGAGGAGGTCCCAGCCTTTTCTAAGATTGTTAGCTTCTTCGAGGGACATGCCTGTTTTAATTTGCAGTGGGTCAAACCATAATTCCTCGGAGACGTGGAAGGAGGTTGCGCCTTTCCTTGCATGTTCAAAGAGATCTGATTCGTATTGGAGAAAATCAGGCCTTTTGCCAAAACCTTCGCCGTATCTTGGGATGGTTTCTCTGTCTTGTGCGAAGAGATAGATTGCCTTTTGAATATCTTTCCTCGCATAATAGGAAAGAGCAAGCTCTTTTACTTTTTCCATTTTTTATCTAAGAGGAGAGGGTTTATAGAATTGATGATGAAGGAGCATTATTTTTATAAATGCTTTTCGTGACGCCTCTTTATGGCTGGTTTTCCCTCGCTTGATGAGATGCTCTTAGAGATTGCCCAAAAGAACCACATCTCTCATTATAGATTTGCATTTATTCGGTCTCGAATTGCAGACTACCTAGAAAGACAAAGTGTGGACTGCGGTCTCATTGAAGCGAGAGATGTAGCTGTTCAGCAGATACAAGATCAGCTGCCTCTTCTTAGAACAGAAGCTAGAGAAAGAGACTGCATGCTCGGCATTGTTTCATTATTACCTCAGGCAGGTGATTATCATCTCTTCTTTTTAGATTGCAAATGGCGCTTTCATGATGATCCTGAAAAAGATGAGAGTAATCTCTATCGTATTTCCGAATTTATCGCGTCTCGATTAGTTGGACCAGGATATCTCCTCTTTTCTGGAAAGTCCTATCATTATTATTCAGTGCAAATAGAAACAGCTTCTCAGTGGCAAAAGAAAATCTTAGAAACTGGATTTCACAATAGTGCGCATTTTGTCGACTCTCGATGGTTGAAGCTCGCCCGAAGAAGAGGGTATGGGGTTTTGAGGATTTCTACTACTGAGAAAAAGCCTGTTCTTCCCTGTATTGTGAGAACTGTTCCTCCAGAGCCTCGCAGTTTCTTAGAATAATTGTTCTCTCCTTAACCATCCTCAAATATACAAAAGCTTAAAAGATATTATTTCAACTAACCATGATGGAGAGTATACGGCTAGAACATTTTTCTCTTGATGATATGATCGCCCTCATTGCAGAGGAAAATAGAATTAAAGAGCTTACCTTTATAGTTTATCAAAACAACGAGATTGTAGATCTTTTGGGTTATGAAGATGTAGACCCGCAAGAAGGCGTTCTTAAATATGAGAAGTTCGGTGTGCCTGACCTTCGTAGAGAATTGTGGAAGCTCAGAAAAGAGGCATCTCAGGAAGATTATCTTGTTGGGATTACATCTAAGGTGAACATGGAAATGGGAAATGAAGAAATTCCTGCACATCTCTGTTTTCTTGATTTTTGCATTAGTGTTGAAGATAAAGATGCGCTCAAAGAAATAAAGGATTTTGTTCTAGACCAAGGAATAGTGCCTGGATTTATTGTAGCATCAGGAAGATCGTATCATTTTTATTCAAGTACTCTTGTTTCTCCTCAAAGATGGAAAGAAATTCTCGATGATGGAGGGGGTCATTGGATTGTTGATGCTGATTGGGCTGATCTCCAGGAAAGAAGAGGGCATTCTGTCTTGCGAGTTTCTCAGAACAGCAAAAAACCTTTTTTCCCTGCTCCTGTCGAAGCTGTTGGTTATCAGCCTGTGAATCCGGCACAACAATATTTGTTTCCTGAATATGCTCC
>CAYJRI010000088.1:0-4779 GCA_964372435.1 Candidatus Woesearchaeota archaeon
TCAGATACTTGCTTTAATGTGACGAATTTCAATAATCAGACGCGATGTGCCTTGGATAATAATTGTAGTTGGCTTACTGACTCTTTTAATCCTAATGGGGGAAGGTGCGACTTTAGATTATTCTCGCAATGTAGTAATAAGACGTCGTTCTCAAGTTGCTGTGCAAATGGTGATTGTGGTGTTGGAGGGGGAAATTGCACATGGAGGAATGATAGTTTCTCTTATTTGGCAGGATATTGTGATCCGATTTGCTTTGGAGGATTGAATTCAAGCCAGTGTACTACAGCGGGTGCTGTTTGCTCGTTGAGAAGTAGTGCGTGCGAGCCTGAAATGTTTTCTGGAGTAGATACTGGCGGAGGCGGCTTTACTGGCTGTCATCAGTGGGATAATAATTACACAGGATGCCGTGGTCAGAATATGACCTGTGGCTGGAAGAATTTTACTGTTGGAAATGTGAGCGGGGGTATTTGTGATTTGAGAGGGCATCAGCAACTTTTTGTGGAGATGGATCAGAGTCCGCCAAAGATTCTTGGTTTTGATCTTGATGATAACACTACAAGGTCAGATGTTGATATTCGTGGATTTGGAATAAAGGACATGACTGGGGCTCTGGCATTTGGTGTTGTGGTTAATAATATTACCAATGCCTCTGTGTGTAAGGGATATTATCTCCAGCCTGTAGCAGGTACTTTTGTCCTTGGAAATGGTACATCTCCGACTGAATTCTACTGGTACTTGGATACGAATAAGAATGTGACTGATGGGTGTAATGGGACCTATTTCAATGGAACTCTTGAACGCGGATATGAGTTTTTGATGAAGTATATTGTGACTTATACCAATGGAAGTGTTGTTGAGACTAAGTCTTTCCATAAATGTTCAGGTCGGAATTGGGTATTGACGAATGTGCCTTTAACTACGCATAGGCAGTTTATGTGTGGTTTGACAGTGCCTGCTGGACCAACTTCGAATTATGTTGGAGGGGTGATGGTTATTGTGGACAAGGAAAGTCTTGAATCTTTCGCTAGCTATAATAAGACAGTTCCTATGAGAGTACTTGTTGCAAGCGGAAATGATAGTGCAAGCGAGAATAATCCTACGGATTCTGCTCATGCCCCTGGGTATTACACTCAGGGAAGTGTTGATTTCAAGTTTGCTGATTGCAGTAATCCTGATACGAAGGATGAGAAGTGCAAGAATTTCCAAAAATTTGGATTTAGTGTATATGAAGATTGCAAGAATAATAAGGATGATGATGGAGATGGGTTGAGTGATTGCAGTGATCCGAAGTGCGGCTTTACTCCGGGTTGCGTGGGAACAGGCTTTAATTTTGTTGCAGATCCAAATGATAAACAGGCTCCTGCGGTTTCCTTCTCGCAAGTGGAGACGCTCCATGTCGGAGCTACGATTAAGTTCGATACGACAGAGCCTGCGAATGGGACTCTTGACTTTTATAGGAATGACTCCTCTTGCAGCAGTTTGAATAGGAGCATTGATGATGTAGGAGATCCAGCTGTTTCTTTCGACAACCATAAGCCTTTCCATACAGTTCCCCTTGAACAGAGTACTCTCGGGTATGATCTCTCTAATGGAACTACCTATTACTATAAGACAACGATTTGCGATCCTTCGGGAAATTGTGCTACCTCTGCATGCTTGAATTTCACGACAAAGGTTGAGAATGCGTATAAGAATTTTGTCTTTAAGATGAAGTTGCCATCAGGGTATAATGTGACGATACCGGCGTTGAATTATAGCGGGAATTTCACGACCAATCTGAGTGGTAAGGTGTATGAGACAGGGATTAAGACCAATGCTTCTGTTTCGAGGAATATTAATGTGACTGTGAATTGCAATCTTGGTGGGACTACTCAGTCTCTTACTTATGTAGGAGTAGACATCTTGAAGCCGAAGAGCATTGATTTAACAACTGCATTTGTTTGCACCCCGTCTGATAATGTTTTAGGGATGAATTCCTCTGCGAAATCATGGAATCAGATTGTCTCTGATCTTGGGATGGGGGGGTATTCAGACTACATGCAATTAACCTATCCGGTGACGTATAGCTCCTCTAATAATATCAGCTGGTGTAATGATGCGATTACAAATTGTACCACTGTGAATGATTTTGCAAATTGCAGTTCTGGAGGATCTGGAAAGACAAGCTGCAAGGTTCCTACCTCTCTTGGATTTTCAGCTTATAGGATTACGACTCCTGGAGGTAGCGGAGGCAGTGGTTCGACTGGGGGCGGTGGCGGAGGAGGAGGTGCTGTTGCAGGAGGCAAGACCTATTCGATATCCTCTACGCAGTTGAGCTCTGGTTATACACAGACCTTGGCGAAGAATGATAAAGTGAAGTTCTATGTTGGAACTGTTGAGCATTCTGTGACTGTAGGTTTAGTGAGTGAGTCAAGTGTAACCGTTGTTGTTGCAAGTCATCCACAGACTGCTACGTTGGCTATTGGGGCGAGTAAGAAATATGATGTTGATGATGATGGTGTAGATTATGATGTTCAAGTTACTATCAATTCTGTTACTGGAACGAATGCAAGTGTTACTATCAAGGGTATTAGCGAGGCTATTTCAGCAGCAGAGCCAGCTCCAGCTGCAGAGCAGCCAGCTCAGCCAAGTGCGCCTGCACCTACAGAAGAGGCTCCAACTGGAGGTACAGGGACAGGTTTGGTTACTGAAGAAGAAATTGGGAGAGGAAGCAGTGTAGGATTATGGCTTATTGTCGCTGTTATTATTATTATTGGGATTGCGTGGGCTGTTGTGGTTGTGAGTAGGAAAAAGAGATAATTTTGTAGAAATTTTTAAAGTAAAGCGCTTAAGGTAATATGGGTGAGATATGGGAATTTTCTTTTTTGAAGCCTAATGCTGACCTGTCGAAAATGGATAAACATTAATTCTTTGAGGGTAAATGTTACGTTAATGATTTGAAACTTCAGAATTCCATTCATCTATGATGAGTGGTTAAGAGTGGAATTCTGACAGCTTCAGAAAGCATTGCTTTCTGATAGTGCTCGGAAACCTCAGAACTCTATGAGTTCTGACGGCTATCAAAGTCTCTCGACTTTGAAGTCTCAAGGATTTCCGACATCTCAAGAGCAAAGCTCTTGATGACTCTCAGGAACTTTGAGTTCCTGAAGTGATCAAAAACCAACGGTGGCATTAACATGCCATCGGTCTTTGACCGGTGGTTTTTGACATTACAAGAAGGAAATATTTCTCAAAGGGAAGAAACAACTAGAAAAATGCGAGAACTCTAGAAAGAGGGAAAAATCTGGATAGGAATTATTTTCTGATTTTTATGGGGGAGTAATAAGGGGCTTTACTATGGGATTTTCTTGGCTTTTACAGGCTGATGAGATCGAGATTGGTTTCTTCTGAGAATGCAAAGTTTTTTGCAGCAATATGGCTGCAACCGGCTTTTTCAGCAGCTCTGATGATTGCTGAGATTGCTGTTCCATCTATGATGATGGTGTGAATCTGTGATGGTGTTTTCTCAAGAGCTGAAGAAATGTTTTTTGATGAGACTTTTTTTGTCACCTCAAGATCTTTGTCAAGAAGCAGGGCTGATTTTTTTCCAGCGATTTCCTCATACAACACGTGAATTTTTGACTTTTGCTCTTCTGTAAGCTTGGATGGTTGATGTTCTTCTAATTCCTTTTTCCCTTCCTGGAGAGGCATTTCGTATCCCTTTGTTCTTCTGAAATCTTCATACCGATGATTCCTCTCTAGGGATTTCATGAATTCATGAGCAGGGATTCTTTTTCTGAGGCAGATGAGGATCTCCTTGCCTTGGAGTTCTTCAACTTCTTTTCCGTCAGGGGCTATTGCAACATCATCAATCCTGGCATTCTCAATGACGTTTTTTGCAATCAATCTTCCGCCCCTGTCACCGTCGATAAAGAGGGTTACTTTTTTTTCATAACTGAGCTCCTTGATAGTTTCAGGAATGATGGTTCCATTCATTGCGATCACATTCGTTACGCTGTTTCTTATGAGGTTAACGACATCTGCTCTGCCTTCCACGACAATAATCTCCTCTCCCGAAAGGTCTCCTGAGGGAAGTCGTTCTCTTCCAAATTCTTGAATTTTTGCTATTCGTGATGATTCTTTGACTGTTTCTTTGATTTCTCGCGATTCAGGGCCTGTGCCCTGGATCTGCTCCACGAGCTTCTTGGCTCTGTCAAGGATATAATCTCTTTTATTGGCTCTTACGTCTTCAATTTTTTCGATTTCTATTTTTGCATTGCTTGGCCCTATTCTTTCAATGGTTTCTAAGGCAGCTGCAATGATGGCTGTTTCTGTTTTGTCCAAGGCAGAGGGGATTTCTATTTCACCTGAAGTTGAGCCGCCTTCGGTATTTAACCGGACTTCAACTCTTCCGATTTTTCCTTCTTTCTGGAGCTCCCGCATTTCGAGTTCAGATCCTAGAAGGCCTTCTGTCTGGCCGAAGACTGCTCCAATGACATCTGGCTTCTCTACTGCGCCTTCTGCAACGAATTTTGTATAGATAATGTATTTTATTGATACCGGGCTGATTTTTGCCATATTCCACTCCCGGAAAAATATCTTCACATGCTAAAATGAGCATGATACATGAAAAGCCATTTGGCTTATGATGATAGTGATATTTTCCTTAATGTTCTCATGAGGAAGGGAGAGGGTATTTAAAAACTTTTCGGATTCCTTTTCTGGTGTATCTCGAGGAGAAGAGACCTGTAGTATCCCGTTAATATTTCCTAACGACATATTAATTCGGGATTTCATTTT
>CAYJRI010000089.1:0-2552 GCA_964372435.1 Candidatus Woesearchaeota archaeon
ATTTTGGAAGACGCAGAAACGCGCCTTAACACACTCCGCTACATATTTGGAGTAGACAAATACAAGAGAATCAGGGAAAATACCCTGCTTTTCGCAGCAAAATTAAGAGAAAATGTCAGGAATAAGGAAGCATTAATCCAGGATATTCCAGAAAAAGCAAATAAAATTCTTGAGAAAGAACAATTCATAAAAGAAATTTCATTAAGGATAAAAGATGCTGAAAAAAACATTGTTTTTCTAAAAAGCGAGATGAAAAAAGCAGAATCTTCCCTTGAAGAGACAGACAAAAAAATCGAGGAAAAAAGAAATCTAGAGAAAGAATCTGAAAAAACCAAAATTCTCATTGCAGGAAAGAAAGAAACCCTTCTTTCTCTAACAAAAGAAGAAGAGTACATCATAAACCAAATCAAGGAAATCGAACTCATGTCTTTAGATGAATTTACAATAGAAGGGATAGAAAGAGAAAAAGCAAAACATATGAAAGAAGAAGAATTAATTCAAAAAGAGCTGTCAGAACTATTAGGGGTATTCTCTTCTCTACAGCTAAAGATACAAGACACGAAAAGATTGAGGGAGCAGATACTTAAACTTCAACTCTGCCCTACCTGCCTTCAGAATGTTGACAATGAGTATAAAGAAAATATCCTGGCAAAGCTTAATATAGAAGAAATAGAATCTTCTGCTAAAATAGAAAGCCTTACGAAAAAAAAGCAAGATCTAGCAAGTAGGCTTGAAAAAATGAAAGAGCTTTTCTTGCATTTAGACCAACAATATAAAGAACTCCAGATAAAAAAAATAAAAATTGACAGCTTAAAAGAAAAGAAAAATCGCATTGCCGATACTGCCAAATCTAAAGAACTTTTACAAGAAGACATCAAGATCCTAGAGTCTCATAGCTCAGCTTTAAGGGAGTCTTTACTTAAATTTACCAATATCGATGCATTACATAAGATAAAGAAGAGCGATCACGATCTTGCTTTGATGAAAGAGAAAGAAGCTGAAATAAAATTAGCTGAACTTAAGAAGGAAATTGAAATAACTCAAAGGGAAATCCTTGAGCTCCATAAAGAAATCCAGGAGAAAGAATTTATCAAGAGAGAGCTTACTCGTCTTACAGAACTAGAGCAGTGGATGTCTGATGAATTTTTGGATGTTGTATCCTTCATTGAAAGAAATATCATGCTCAAGCTTAGAGACGAATTCTCGCGCCTCTTTAACAATTGGTTCTCCCTCTTAGTTCATGACCTATTCATAGTAAGGCTGGATGAGGACTTTACTCCGATTGTAGAACAACAGGACTATGAGCTCGACTATGCGTATCTCTCGGGTGGCGAGAGAACAGCAGTTGCCCTTGCTTACAGGCTCGCATTATGCCAAGTCATTAACTCAATGCTGAGTAATATAAAAACTCGCGACATCATTATTCTTGATGAGCCAACAGACGGCTTTTCTGAACAACAGCTGGATAAAATGCGGGACATCTTCCAGCAGCTGAAATTCAGGCAGCTCATTGTTGTCAGTCACGAGCAGAAAATAGAATCCTTCGTGGAAAATATCATCAAGTGCAAGAAAGAGAATGGAATTACGAAAGTGGAGATTTGATTATGCATAGAAGGATGGTTTAGGAGATGTTTATAACGCTCCTTCGAAAGGTAAATTTTTCTTCCTATTTTATCGAAGATTTCAAAAACAATTTCCATATCTTTGGATATATGATTTCCTTTTATATCTTATTGGAGAGAAACCACGGGCACGAGTAGTACGGACAGTACAAGATTTTCCCACTAATGAGTATTTTACCTGGAAGATTTACAAATCTATCCCGCTTCTTTCGCATACCGCGCAGGGCGTAACTCATCTGCCCCATTATGATCACGCCCTCTGGTAATCTTCTTCGGGTGGAGGGCCTCCTACGGGAATATTTTGCTCTAATTTTGTGAAATACAATCTTCGTAGTTCTCTCCTTTTTTTAACCATGTTTGCAAGAATATAAGCAGCGATAAAGAATGCGATGAGAATAGCGAGGAAAATAAGAAAAAAGATTATTCCTATGATAGAGCCTTGGCTTATAAGTCCTATAGTAATGAGCGAGAGGCCTTTGAATACCATTATTTGAGCAAGTACTATATTCGCGGCAAAAGCGAGGACAGAAGAAATAAATGTTGTCCAACCTGAAAAATTTCTGATAATGCCTGGAATGAAGAGGAGGAAGAGAAGCCAGAAGGCAATTGCGAGCGCCCATCGCAGTTCGAATTCATAGTGCATACCGAAGAGGATTCTTGAGACAATCCTTGTTTGTGTAAGCGCTTTATCAAGGAAGAGGAAGATGCGGTATTGCTCGAAATCCTGCCTGCTGTCTCTGAAGTTCTGCTCTGCGTTGGCAGTGCCGTTGAGAACCCTATAGGGCTGGGAGGTATTTCTTCCTGGTTCTGGGATGTCTCTCTCTGCAGGAGGGAGGGCATTGGTTTCTTCAGAAGGATCTGAGGATGTGTCATTTTGATTGTTTACAGCTGCAAGAGCTAGTGGGAGCAGCAGGAGCAGGAAGATCGTTC
>CAYJRI010000089.1:2562-4702 GCA_964372435.1 Candidatus Woesearchaeota archaeon
TCTCGGTTTCATCTTGGGCTATGGTAAGACGGGGGAGTAAGAGAATGAAGAAAATATTTATGATTATCAGAATGATAAGTTCTCTCCTCTGAATCCTCTTTTTCATCTTATCTTGAGGTGAGAGCGATTTAAAAGACTTTCTTTTTGTCTGCTCTGTTGAAAATTTTCAACTAAGTTTTTTTACCTTCTTCCCCGTACTAATCCTAGGATGATTCCTAAGATGCAGACACCAATACCGATGAAGAATCCTATTTGAGCAAGTGCGTAGACCCATCCTGGAATTTCTGGAGAGTGGGGAATCCATCTCAGCATGACGAGAAAGAGACCAATGGCAAAGATAACGCCTCCAATACCAAAACTCGCGTAAGCAAACCTTCCAAAGATGAAAAGGATGATAAGGAAGATACCTATTGCAAGGAGAGCGATGACTGTAGAAATGATAGCTACCTGGGTTTGAGAAAGATAGAAGGTTGCAATGCCTGCAAGTGATAAAGAGATAAGGATGCACACCAAGCGATTGTCTCCCAAGGGAGTTTTGAGGAGAATAGAGTAGGAGACAAAGAAAATGATGATGAAAATTCCTCCTAGAAGAATCAAGGGGTTTTCTGTAAGCTGGGAGAATTCCTGCGAGGAAGAAAGAGGTAACACGGAAAGGATCAGCAACGAGATGATGAAACACAATCTTGCTGCTTTCTTATTTCCTTGTTTTTGTTGCATGTTATTCTTCTCCTGCTACTGCTTCTGAAAGCTTCTCTCCAACCTCTGCTCCCTTTTTAAGGATGGTTTTTGCTGTTTTTTCCTCTTCTTTTTCTTTTTTCTTTTTCCATTCTTTTCCGAATTTTGAGGTGAGGAAGTAGATGAGGATGCACGAGAGAATGATGATACCGGCAATTGCCCATCGCCATGCTGCTGTCTCTTTTGAGAATATGAGCCATCCAAAAAAGGTGATGATTTGTTTGAGTATTTTTATTTGGGCCATGATTACGACCATTCCTAGAGCAATAAGCCAACTTGCGACTGGAGAGAGGGTTGAGTAATTGCTTAAAATGCCTCCAAACCAGAAAAGAAGGAAGATCCAGAGAATAACTATGAGGAGAAGTGTAAGAGAGGGGGAATAAGGTTCTCCAAAGAGAATTTGGAAAACAAGACTTCCTTTTTTTAGAAACGCATCTATAGAGGAGATGACTTTGTTTTTGAGGAGAAGGGTCTGCCACTCTTTTGCGAGATAATCCCATTTGGTTTCTGCCCTGCTTTTTAATTCATTTAGTTTTTCTTCTGAAAGCTCTTCAGGAAGTCCTTCTTCCTGAGCTGTGATGCTACTCACGAGCAAGATGGTTGATATCAGAATGATTCCTATCAGGATGTAGTTTCTCATTTTTCTTTTTCTTGGTGAAAGATCTATTTAAAGCTTTAGAAGAAGTTCATGGAGTTATCTTTCAAGTTCTGTTGCGATTTCTTTCAAGCCCCTAACAGCTGCCCTGGTTTGTGTTGTGCCTGCTGTTGCTCTTGCTGCCAAGATGCCTGCTCGTCTTCGCGCAGCCCATGCACTTAACTTACTTGAACCGAGATTGACTATGATGAAGACTATAAATGCTGCTAGCAAGCCGAGGAAGGTTGCAGCTGCTCCTGCCCAAAGGAAAGCAGTTGTAAGCCAGATCACTCCATAACCGATAAATCCTGTTAGCGCTGCAATGACTCCGAGGGCAAATGCAATAATCCATGAAACTGCCTTTGAGAGAGCGCCAAAGGTTTCTATAATATCGCCAAAGGCAACAAAAATGATGATCCAGAGCATGATTGCTGTGATTACGACAGCTGCTGAGGTTAATGTCCCTGCTCCTGTGACATACTGCGTTGTGAGATTTTCATTTACTCCGAAGACATATTTTCCTACTACTTTGAGAGCGTCACCCCATTGACCTAATGCTGTTTGAGTTTCAGGGAGCCATGCTGCAATCACGAGGAGGGCAAGAATACCAACGATAATAAAGATAATGCTCGTGAATCGTAGGCCTGTTGCAAACAAACCCTCTTGAGCTTTCCTGCTCATCTTGGATTTTCTTCTTTTTCCCTTCCCTCTCTTTTTCATACTCACTCAAGAAGAAGGATATTTATAAATCTTTTGTTTTTTCTGAAAATG
>CAYJRI010000090.1:0-4671 GCA_964372435.1 Candidatus Woesearchaeota archaeon
CCGCTCGTCGATAAAGAGTGGCTAAAAATTATCTTCTTAGCTGTTTGAATTCTTTCCAAGAGTGATTGAAGATTTGCTCCATGGAATTTGCGAAGAATTCTGTATTGATCCAGACGCCAATGTCGTAGTTGGGATGGACTTTTTCATCATCGAGGAGCATGAACATAAGCTGCTTTCTATCAATAATAGCGAATCTCGCTTTGATGTCCTGCGCATTTCTCACTTCACCAACTTTTGTCAGTGCTTGAGCGAGTTTAGCATTATTTGCATTTAATGGAGCTGCGATGCGGATTTTTACCCCCCGCTTCTTTGCTTTTTCTAATACCCCCATTAAAGCCTCGAGCTTTCGATTGACGCCTTCTGCAGTTGTCATAAGAGTGATTGACTTTTCTGCCTCTCGAATCATCATATCAAGATGGTTATACATGTTTTGTCTTCCTTTCAGGCTTCCCGATAGATCAGAAGGCTCTATAAACTTCACTCCTTGTGTGAAGAGCAGCGTGAGTTCTTTTAATACTTCATCGCCTTTTAATTGATCAAGCCGCTTACTCTTTTCATGGGTTTCTACAACAAGGTTCTTCTTCACCCTCTCAACAACTTCTTCTGGCTTGAGCGCGATGAATTTAATAGGTTTGCCAAGTTTCAGGATAACGAAGCCCTTTTTCTCAAGACTTTCGAGAATATCGTATGTTCTGCTTCTAGGGACATCACTAATGTTGCTCAATTCGCCGGCAGTTGAGACGCCTCGAGAAAGAAGGGCTGTCCATACCTTCACTTCGTACAGATTAAGATCGAAAATCTTCCGCAACCGACTTAAAAATTCCTCTTTAACAATCATTTTTAGTTTAATGATTTAGCATCTCACCTCTCAGCATTTTGAAAATTGAAGAGGGGAGTGTGGAAGAGTATTTAAATCTTTCTTTTTGCTTTCTTTGCTACACTTTTTAAGGGGTAGCTCTCTTTCTCAGGAAGGAGTTATCTTTTGGTGAGAACAATTTTTCCTTTTTCTCCTCGAAATTCAAACTCTGTTGCATTGCCACGAGCTTCTTTGATTCCGATCTCTAGGGATACTGCATTCGTTCTTTTCTGAATAAATCCTTTCTGCAGCAATAATTTCTTCGCTAATGATGATGAACAGACAATGGTAAGATCAATTTTGTCGGTCTTGACTAGCCCAGCATTCTTCCGCTCTGCTTGGATCTTTCTTGCAATTTCTCGGGCAAGGCCTTCTGCTTCAAGTTCTGGGGTGATGGTAGTATCAAGTTTAACCTTTAATTCTCCTTCTTTCAGTTCGACTAATTTAAGATTGAGTTGATTTTTGATAATAGATTCTAGCTTCTGACTTATTTTTTTCTTTGAGAAAATAATTGCTTTTGCTAATGGTTGCTTTAATGCAATTTTCACTTTATCTCTCTCTGCGAGACCAATTTCAATAATGTTTATGACTTCAGTAAAATTATTCTCGAGTTGAGGATCAATTTTTTTCTTATCGCACTTTGGCCAGCCAAGCAAATGAAGAGATTCTTCTTTTAATTTTATCTTATTTTTGAGTTCTTGGTAGATATGCTCGGTGATGAAGGGAAGGATAGGTGCACAGAGTTTGAGTAAACCTAGATATACTTCTTGTAAGGTAGTAAGTGCAGCTTCATCATTCTCAGCTAATCGTTCTCGCACAAATTGGATATATCCTCTGCTGAGAGTATTGAGCCAGAAATTTTGGAGAGCTCGTGTGGCAAGATGAGGATGTAGTTTCTCTAATTCCCCAGTTACTGTTTTTACTAAAGAATGAAATTTGCTGATGATCCATCGATCTTCAATTTTTTCTATACCTTTCTTTGCAGGCTCTATTAATTTGTTCATATAGTAAAAGATATTCAGATTGCTTTGTGGCTCTTTGATTGAAGTGAATCCGAATCGCAATTCTTGCGATGGATCTTGTAGGCAATAAAGAAAGCGCATAGGGTCTGCTCCCATTTTCTCTACAGCTTGATCAAACCAAATCACATTTCCTTTACTCTTATGCATCTCTTCTCCTTTTTCGTCCTTGAGTGTTTCATATCCTAAAATTGATTTGAAAGGAGCTTTGCCAGTCAGCGTAACACTTGCCCACATTAATGCATTAAACCATCCTCGATATTGCCCAGGCATATTCTCGCAGATAAAATCAGCTGGAAACCATCTTTTCCAAAAATTCTTATCTGTAAGGTAGTTAAGTGTAGAAAAGGGAACAATGCCAGCATCTAACCAAGCATCTCCCACATCTTTAATTCTCTCAACTTCTTTTCCGCATTTCGCGCATTTGATTCTGATATCATCGATCCATGGCCTATGAATTTCTTGAAGGGAATCAACTTTTTTATTGTCAATAGCTTTTTCTCGTAGTTCCTCTAGACTTCCTATTACCTCGACCCCACCACAAGAACATTCCCAAATAGGCAGGGGAAGACCCCAGTACCGTTTTCTTGAGATGAGCCAATCATTCATGTTCTTGAACCACTCCTCTTGTCTTCTCCCACCATATTCTGGAAACCATATAATTTCTTTATTCTCCTTAATGAGCTGATTTCTTATTTCTTTGGCAGAGATATACCATTCATCTACTAATCTAAAGACAAGCTCTTCACCACACCTCCAACAATGGGGATAGCGATGTTGATAAGATGTTTTCTTGTAAAGGAATCCTCTTTGCTCAAGATCTCTCGTTACTTCTTTATTCACTTCTACATAGCTTTTGTTGCTGAAAGAACCAAAACCTGCTCCATAGATTCCTGATTCATCTAATGGAGATATTGAAGGAAGATGAAGCTTCTTTCCTAGATCAAAATCTTCTGCACCGCATCCCGGAGCTATATGGACAATGCCTGTACCTTCTTCACCAGAAGCAAGCTCCCAGGGCACCACTTGATGCGGAGCTTGTTTTTGCGCTTCAAAATTTTTGTAAGGCATTTCATAAGCAATGCCTTGTAATGCCTGCCCTCTTCTTTTTTCAAGAATTTGATATTCTTCTTTTATCTCTGTTAAGCGAGGTTCTGCAATCCAGTAAGAATATTTTCCTTGCCTTATTTTGGCATAGAGCATATCTTCATTGACAGCTATTGCAACATTTGCTGGAACTGTCCAAGGAGTAGTTGTAAAAATAAGGAAGTATTCATCTTTCTTATCTTTGAGAGGAAATTGCATGAATAATGCAGTATGAGTTACCGCTCGGTAACCTTCAGTGATGATATCATGTTTAGAGCTCGCTGTTCCACATCTTGGACACCAAGGAACAGCGTCCTTGCCTTTATACAACCATCCTTTTTCGAAATACTTCTTTAAGAGAAACCAGTTGTGGAGATTGTTGTTATCTGACATAGTATAATAATTATTTTCCCAATTCATCCATTGCCCTAGCTTCATAGACTGTTCCTGTTGCATCTTTGAGAATTTCTCAACTCGATTTTTGCATGCATTCACAAAATTCAGAATTCCAAACTTTTCAATGTCCTGTTTGTTTCTTAGGCCAAGATTTTTTTCCTCCTCCCTCTCAACCCATAATCCTTGGCAGTCAAACCCATTTTGAAATCTCTGATCAAAACCTTGCATTGCTTTAAATCTCTGGTAGATGTCCTTATACGTCCTGCCCCAAGCATGATGCATGCCCATAGGATTGTTAGCAGTAATAGGACCGTCGATGAAACTCCAGGTCTTTTTACCATGATTCTTCTTTCGAAGTTTCTCAAATATCTTTTTCTCTTCCCAGAATTTCAGTATCTTCTCTTCGACTTCTTTGAAGTTGTACATATGGATAAGGAGAAGAGTTTCTTTTTAAAGGTAACTTTCTAGAAATAAGGTTTCATGGTTCCGAGAAAATCCTCTTCGAAGAGAGGCTCTCCTTCGATTTCAATGGCTTCTTCAACTGCATGATTATGAACCCCGCTTGCTGATGCTATGGCGCAATGCAAAAATCCAAGTTTGACTGCTTTGACGCTTTCTCCAACAAGGAAGAATGCATTAAAATGTCCTTTGGGAATAATGATGCCCCAGTTTCCATAAGGTGTTTCATGCTTGAGGAATCGCTTATCACTCCCTGATTCAAGAGCTTTTTCTCGCATTTCCAATGTTCCATATCTGATCTCAGAAGGGAATACAATTGATTCACAACTCTCTTTATAACCTTCATGAATTGGTTGGAAGTGGCCATGCGCTATGCAGTTTACTCTTTTATTCCCTCGGTAAAATCCGTCGTGAGTTGAAGCTTCTACACTTGGCTCTTGTGTTTCTTCTAAGCCCTTCCAATAGAGTTTACCTCTGCGAAAATCATAAACAACAGGGAAGTGCTCTCTCTTTACATCGATATCTAAAAGGCCGCTGGTTTGTGTGGCTGTACAGAGGAATTCATTTCCTTGTATCCTTGCACTGATATTTCCGTAATGTTCTAAGTGGTCTTGATCATAGCCTATGGACGTGAGATTCTTTCTTTTGAGCAACGCTCGAAGACTCTTGAGAGCTTCTATTTTTTCTAATACTGCTTCATTATACACTGTGTCGTCAATTGTTTTTGGTGCAATACCTATTTTTCTGAGTTCACTCATCCTTTTAGGAGATTTTTTCCTTTTAAATAGATTATGCTTTGTCATGAGAGGAATCTTTTTATACTTTGGCTTGAAAGGGTTGATATGGACCTTCAGA
>CAYJRI010000091.1:0-4613 GCA_964372435.1 Candidatus Woesearchaeota archaeon
GTGGTGAGGCGCCGACGGCGGTGAAGGTGGAGAAGAGGATGTAATACATATTATATTCAATTATTTTTTAGGTGCCACAATCAATTATTTAAACTTCGCTTTCCTTTGCTGATCATGGAAAAGAGATTAACTGAGAAAAAATGCGTTGCATGCGAGGGGGGAATTCCCCCATTGAATTTAAGAGAGGTTAATGAATTTATGAAAGAACTTTCAGGATGGGAGCTTGATGCAGGGCATCTTGTGAAGTATTTTCAGTTTAAGGATTTTAAGGGGACCATGGTATTTGTGAATAAAGTGGCAGATATCGCTGAGAGCGAGGGTCATCATCCTGATTTGTTTGTTTCGTATGGGAAATTGAAGATTGAGTTATGGACGCATGCAATCAATGGCTTGAGTGAGAATGATTTTATCTTGGCGGCGAAGATTGATGCTCTTCATTAAACCTTATATCGTCTTAGGAGCAGGCTGAGTTTCTCTTTATTTGTTGCTTTTTCCCATATTGCTTTCTCAAAAGTCTCAAAATTGCCATTATTGTAGAGGAGGGCTTCTAAAGCTTCCCGCTCAAATTCTTGAGGGAGATGGCCTCGTTTGGTCCCCCTTACAATTTCTGCAGCTAATCGTGAATTAGCTTCATTTGGGGTGATAACCTTCCCTCCGTCGATGATTTTGATGTAAGGGGTTCCTCCTACACCAACATTTCTCACACTTGCTCGCTCGGTAGCGTAGAGGAGTGTACTCAGTCCTGTAATTTTGTTAGTGTTTTTCCTCTCGTCTCTTGAGGTATCTTCAAAGAAGTCAGAAAGGCTGTCATCTGCTTTGTCAGCTCCTGTTCCTATTGCATCATAAGGGCGCTCTGTAGGAATAGGATTTTCAAGGCCCATTGACACACGAAATAACTGTATTTTCCCATCATATGTGAGAACAATGAAGGCATTATTTATTAAAGGGTTAAATCCAGAATCATGGCCTTCTATGATTTGATGATATCTTCTCATCAAAGAATCATGGATAGGCACCTTAGTTCCATCAGGCAGGCTTCTGAGCCCGGTATGGAATTCAGCTTCACTGATACCGAAGAGATTTTTTAAGTATCCGTCAATATACTGCCTTTTTACTTGCGACATTATTTCTCCTGCTGCAGCTGCGATGCTTCTTCCTCCAAAAATTTTCTCTTTATTTCTTTGAAGATAATCTGAAGTGCGGCAGACTACATCATAAAGAACATCAGAAGCTCCCGAGCCTCCCATGAGAGCAATGGCCCCTTTTTCATCTAAAAGCTCATGGATTTTTGTAGAGATGTCGTACTTTCGCTCATGCGTTGATGCTTGCTCGTCGGCAACCAATGCCCCTTCTCTTTCATTAAAGATCATTCCACTAATGACGGTCATGTTTTTAGGAAGTTATGCTCTTTTATAAACCTTTCTCTTGTTACTACTAAATAATTATTAATTACTCTTAAATATCACTTTTCGTTGTATTATGCATGTTAGAATGGGTGTTGACAGGGTATGAGGGAAGTTTTTTGGTGAAGTTGTTTCTCTCTCTCATTGCTGGTGTTATTATTGGATATGAGCGAGAATTACGTGGAAAGGTAGCAGGCATTAGCACTCAATGTTTTGTGATTGCAGGCGCAATGCTTTTTACTTTTCTTTCTCTTGTTATTGACCCGAGTGAGCCTGCACGCATTGCAGCACAAATTGTAACGGGTATTGGCTTTTTGGGTGCGGGAATTATCTTAAAGGGAGAGCATGGAAAGATTACTAATGTGACGACTGCTGCAAGTATTTGGTTCTCTGCTTCTATTGGGATGGCTGTTGGTTTTAGCTGGTATGTCATTGCTCTTCTTGCTATGATTTATGCAGTTGTTGTGCCGAGAATTCCGCAAGTGAAGCATGAGAGATAATTTTATATAGGGATGCTTTGTCTGTGATGCATGGCAGTTTGGTTATGGATTATTCTTGCAATTGTTGCAGTTTTTATTGTGATTATTATTCCTATTATTTATTACAATAGGTTCAAACGATTTGAGAATAGGATTGATAATTCTTTATCACAGATTGATGTGCAACTTAGGAAGAGGGGGGAGCTTGTTCCTAATTTGATTGAAACAGTCAAAGGATATGCGAAACATGAGAAGGCGATTATGGAGAAAGTTTCGAATGCTCGGGCTGCGATGGTGGGTGCTGGTGATATTCAAGAAAGAGTAAAGGCTGGCAACCAACTCCAAGAGGCTCTTAAGTCTATTTTTGCTATTGCTGAGAATTATCCGCAGTTAAAGGCGAATGAGAATTTTCTCCAGTTGCAGCAGGAGCTGGCAGCGATTGAGGACAAGATTGCCTTCTCGAGACAGTATTATAATGACTCTATTTTAACCTATAACAATTCAGTTGAAACATTCCCCGGGAACTTTTTTGCAGGGATCTTTGGGCATAAAGAGAAGCAGTTCTTAGACATTCCTGTTGAGACAAGGGCTGTGCCAAAGGTGAAGTTTGAATAATTTTTTGGTATTTGTTTCTTCTTTTATGTTTCGCTTCTTTTTTCATAGGAAGCTTTGACTCTGCGATAAATTTCCCTTCGATTTGGCCTCAAAACAATCCCTTCTTTATAGAGCCCAAGTTGGTGCTCATATTCTCTCCATGCTTCTTTGCGTATTTTTCTTTCTTCAGGATCAAGTTTTCTTTCTAAACCAAATTTAAGGAGTGTTCCTACTGTTGCTGCGAGTTGCTGCAGGATGACGTAACCAAGCCCATCCTCCATTTTAGATTATCTTCCCTATGTTTAAGATGATGAATATTCCTATAGTATTGAGGAGAATGGAGATTATGGCAAAGGCTTTGAATGAGATTTTTGTTGTAGACGCCATGAGAGAGACTCCAATCTCGTCAGGGAGAGGGGAGGCAATGATGAAGCTGGCAAGGAATGGAAGAAAGTAGAGTTTGAATGTTTTCGGGATTTTTTTATTGATTCTCATGAATATTTTCTCTTTTGCAAGCTGTTTTATCTCGTCACTGAACGTAGTTCGAATGAATTGAAAAATGAGGAGGTCTGTGATAAGGGCTCCAAGTCCACCTATGATGGTTGCTATGAAGATATTATGTTGTTTAGCGAGGATTAAAAGCAGGGCTGTTGCAGGAGCTGCTGTGAAACCATAGGAAAAGAGCATTCCTGATATGAAGACGCCTACGTAACTAAGAGAGATAACGAAATTATTGAATGCTGGGAAATTTCTTCCGTAGAAGAGAGCGTATGCTATCACGAATGTGAGAAGGAGCAGCAGTAGTTTATGATACTTAATAAGGACACCTTTTTTCATTTTCTTAGGAGTATGGATAGCTTAAAATACTTTTTGATTTTTTCAATCTCTTTAGGAACCATTTAAAGTTGATTTTTCTACCACAATAATGCTTATATATCATATTTCTCTTGCAGATAAAATGGGAAAGAGGATGAGAAATTTTTTTTATAGCAGTTTGATGGGATTGTCTCTTTTCTCTGGTTCTTGCGGAGGCGGAGGCAGAGGGCATCATGCTCCTCCAAACGAGATTCCTCGTGTTCTTTCTTTAGAGAGGAGTTTCAAGAATGATGGAAGAGTTTACTATAGAATTCTTGGAGAGGATCGTGATGGGCTTGTGGTGAGGATAGAAACTGTCTATAATGGGGAAATGAAAGAACATGGGGGAAGTGAGGCTCTTCTAGATAATGAGATTCTTCAAGAAGGAGAGCATGTTCTTGAGGTGCGGGTTTTTGATGATCAAGGAGGGATTGGTTATGATGAGGATCGGTTTATGATTCCTAGATATGAAGACGCTCTTCGGTTTATTCAAGAAAGATTTGATGAGGATCTCCAGCGAGGAGGATTTCAAGGATATGAGGATACTTTGGTTACACTTGATGATCAGCAAAGAGAGATCTCTCCTGATTTTGTCCTTTTGAGGAAAGATGATTTTCCTGCGATTATCGAGTATGTTGGTGTCCATGAGTCTCTGGAGGAGAAGCAAGAAGATCATCAATGGTTGCATGAACTGGGAATACCGCATCTCTATCTTTTCAGGCTACCACTCCGCGATGAGATGAGCTTGGATGGTGAAAGACGTTTGCAAGCATTCATTGATTCTGGATATCTTGTTGAAATAGAGGAGTAAGATTTATAATCTTGCTTTTTCTCTTTATTCCATGAATCCAAAATTGAGGGTGGTGGTAACCTTACTATTAGGAGGAGGCCTTATTTTCGGACTTTGGTTTTTTGCACAAACGATTTCTTCTTTAACAGGATATTCGATTGGGGCGGATCGGTTTGATAATTTTGCAAAATGCCTTACTCATAAAGGGGTTGTTCTCTATACTTCTGATGCTGGATGTGAAAGCTGCACTCAGCAGAAGGCGATTTTTAAGAGTTCTTATCAATATTTAACTGTGGTCAATTGTCGCGTCGAGAGTGGGAAATGTCAGGAGTTAGGGATCAAGTATGGACCTGTTTGGATTATTAATGGAAAGAAGTATTTTGGATTGCACGGAGTGCCGAGGTTGGCGGAGATTACAGGGTGTGAGGTTTAGCTGTTAATTTTATATATCCTCTTTTTCTTTCTCTCGAGATGAAAGCCTATCTTGATAAT
>CAYJRI010000092.1:0-4592 GCA_964372435.1 Candidatus Woesearchaeota archaeon
GCTGAGTACGTGGATGGATTTGCCTTAAAGGTTATCCCCGAAGGGGATTACCTCGATGTATATAATTTCAATCCTGTGAAAATTTTAAAAAAGTAAAAAATTAACTTGACTTCTATAAACTATATGCCTCAGGAATTAAGAATGGAAATTATCGATTAATTTGTTGTATATTTTTTGGTGATTGAGTCAATTCCGGACTAATTTTTTTGTTTTTTGATAATTATAAGCCCTAAAATGCCTATAAACAACACTTTTAAATTGCAAGTAATATCTGACTGATTTTTATTATTAATTATCGTCTATAACAAGTAACAACTGGGCTATTTTTTGGTCCGTTAATGTATCAATCACCTATTTTTTTATATTGCTCCGAAAAATTGACGAGGAGGTAATGAAATTAACTTTTTTCTTTTCTTTTTTGATCTTTCGGTTTTTTCTTCCCCTCGGCTATACTCCGCTTCTTCTTCAAATACCACATAAAAATCCCAATAACCGCAGCAAGCAGAATCACAAAAGCAATAATTCCTCCAGCAATGAAAAAGATAACTCTTTTAGGAATCGCATTTTCCTCTGTAGGAATCTCAAGCGTTTCATTGACAGTGGCTTCTCGCGTGATATTGTCCGTATACAACGGAGGAATCTCTCTCAAAAGAAGAGAAACTCTTCCTGTTGAAATATTCCTTAAAGCAATGCTAAAATCATTCTCTTCATCACCATTGAGATCAAATTCCTTCACATCATCAAGAAAAAACGGGCTGCTCTGAGAATCAAAAATAAGAATAAAAGAGCGGGAAAGAATTGAGGTAGCCTTCAAGAGATGTTTCCCATAAAATTCAAATTCAATGATATCATTCGAGAGGAGGGTTGCATAAAACCCTGCCTTAATTTGAGACTCATTCAAGAAAATTCTCGTAGCATTTCTTGGGGAAGTGGCATTAGTTGTCGGTGGAGTTGTTGGAGGAGGCGGAGGAGGTGTTGCCCCGCAACTCCAGCTTCTGTTCGCAGGCATCCCGTTAAGATCAGAAGGCAATCCTGTACGTGCATAACAATCCATTACATCTCTGTAGTAAGAAGTAAATTCATCAGCAGCGCAACTGGTATTATACTGCACCCAATTTGGGGTGCAATAATCACATCCAGCAGAAGTTCCATTGTCTGCGGGAAGAGACTCATTCGTATTACAAGTATTTGCATCAAGATAATATGTAAAATTCACATCAGAGGTATTGCAGACACTATTCCTCATCCAATTCGGAATACAGAAGTAAGTTACAAAAACTGTTCTCGCCTCAGTCGCATTTTCCCGCCCTGTTTTATCAACGACACTGACATTAAAGAGATACGTACCATTCCTCGCCACTGAGTAATTCGAGGATAAAACTGCAGTAGAAAAAGGAGTTGCATTTAAGAAAAGAGTATCGTTGGATTGCCCTCCACTAGCATTAACAGAATCATTAATGACAAAGAAAAAATACGTTAAACTTTCCACATTTGCCTCAATCAAAGAGAGATTCACAAAAATCGTGTTGTTCAGCAAGGAATTGTTCCCCGAAGTTCCATTCTCAAACACAATTCCAGGAGTTAGTGTATCAACAATAAAACTCTGGCTCTTGCTCACATTCCCTGATCCATCATAAGCAATAACAGTAAGATTATATTGTCCGTCTGATAAATTAAGGACTGTAAAATTCCCATTGCAATTCTGGCATAACTCAGAAACAGCATCATTCAAAGAGAGATTCAACTGCAAAACAACATCAGTTAAAGTAACATTGAATTCAACAAGCGAAGTGTTATAATACTGCTGAGAAGGAGAAATAAGGGTAATATTTTCAGGAGCAAGCAGGGGTGCGACAACCAAGGGCCTTGCATATCGATAAAAAAGGATCAATAAAAGAACAAACCCTAGAACAAGCAACGCTACTAAAATTCTGATGAATATCCGCTCTTTTTTTTTCATCCTTAGAGAAGAGAAATCTATTTTAAATACCTTACTCTAAGGAATAAGGCGGGGTTGTCGTATAACTTGGCTAGTATTCAGCCTTCGGGTGACTTAAAGTCCAAAAAAGGCTGCGATCTGGGTTCAAATCCCAGCAATCCCATCTCCGTGTTCCGCAGCGAGGAATACCACAGCGAAGCGAGGATATCCACAGCAAGAGAACATCGGAGGTAGTAACAAAGTAAATTTTTATAAATCCATTACATTCACTTCTTCTATGAAATCGATGCTCTTCATTGCCGATAACTTAAAGGTAATGCGAAGAATCATACGAGATTTGCATAAATATCTTCCAACCCAGATTGATATAAAACTTGCAAGAATAGAAGATGATTCCGATATTGTTCACCTCATTGAAGCAAGAGAACTACCTTCTCCGCCATATTTCCAAGATAAAGGAATCCTTGTACAAGGTATTCCGTCTTGTCTTTTAGAGTACGACAATCCCTATCTCATTTCTCTAAATGCTTACAGTTCCCTGCTCAAAGCAGAACAAGAGGATCTTATCGCAGAGGGAGAAAGCAACAAAACAGAAGGTACTCTTGAAAAAAAAGCACAAGAAGGAGAAGTTTACATCGGCCACGAAGAAATAATTGAATTTCTTGAAAAAGCTAAAAGAAGAGAATTCCCAAGATTCTTTGCACCATCACGATAGATAACCTCTAAACTTTTGTGTTTTTTGTAATTTTTGAGAATTCTAAAATCTAAAAACTTTATAAATCCCCATTCTCTATCTAACCATGGTAAAAGAAGCAACAAAGAAAAAGGAATCAGAAAATAAAAAAGATCTCGGTCTTACCGCAGAAAAAGACGAACTCTCAGAATGGTACACCCAGCTTCTCCAAAAAGCAGAGCTCATTGAATACAGTCCAGTCTCTGGCTGCTATATCCTCCGCCCTAGATTATATGCAATCTGGGAAAAAGTACAAAAATACTTTGATGAAAAAATAAAAAAAGATGGAGTAAAGAATGCTTACTTCCCGCTCTTCATCCCAGAATCTCTTCTCTTAAAAGAAAAGGAACATGTCAAAGGTTTCTCCCCAGAAGTCGCATGGGTAACCCAAACAGGCGATACAAAATTAAGTGAGAAATTAGCCATAAGACCAACTTCAGAAAGCATTATGTATCCGGCATATGCAAAATGGATCAGGAGTTATCGAGATCTTCCATTAAGATTAAATCAATGGTGTAACATTGTGAGATGGGAATTCAAACACCCGCTCCCGCTCCTCAGAAGTCGAGAGTTCTTATGGCAAGAGGGCCACACTGCCTTTGCAACAAAGGAAGAGGCAGAGCAGGAAGCATACAAAATCCAAGATCTCTATTCATACACATTCAAAGACATGTATGCCCTCCCCATCATCAAAGGAAGAAAAACAGAAAAAGAAAAATTCGCAGGGGCTGTCTATACTCTCACGGTAGAAGCATTCCTTCCTTCTGGAAAAACAGCTCAGGCTGCAACTTCGCATCATCTCGGACAAAATTTCTCAAAAGCCTTCTATATTAAATTCAAAACAGAAAAGCAAAATGAGGAATTTGCATGGCAAAACTCGTGGGGCTTCTCAACCCGCAGTATTGGCATTGCCATCATGATGCACTCAGACAACAAAGGCCTTATCTTGCCCCCAAAAGTTGCCTCGCCTCAAGTCATCATTATTCCGATTTTTAAAACCGAAGAAGAAAAATTAGTGGTGATAAAAGAAGCTAAAAAAATAAGGCAGGATCTGGAAAAAGATATAGAAATCGAACTCGATGATCGAGAGCAAACACCTGGCTTCAAGTTCAATGACGCCGAGCTAAAAGGGATCCCTGTCAGAATTGAGTTGGGCCCGCGGGACATCAAAGAAAACCAAATCATTGCAGTAAGAAGAGACACAGGAATAAAAGAAGCAATAAAAACAAACAATCTTAAAATGAGGCTTCCAAAAATCCTTAATGAGATCCAAGAAAACCTCTACAAGAAAGCTGAAACTTACTTGAAAGAAAATACAAAATTAACAAAAAACTTGAAAGAAACCATTCAAGCAATCAAAGATAAAAAACTCGTAAAAACAATATGGTGTGGAAGCCAAGAATGCGAAGATAATATCAAGGCAGATACAAAGGGAGCAAAAATCATCTGCATCCTTGAAGAGGAAAAACCAGGTAAGCAGGAAAAATGCGTGAATTGCCAGCAATCAGCAAAGCATATGGTTTACATAGCAAAGAGCTATTAATCGATAACTTTTTCTTGTCGTAATTTTTCAAGGAGAGTAGAAGAGGTGATTTTTCTTACATCAGGCTCAACAATTTCCAATCTCTCCATTTCTTCGTCGCTAAGCTCCTTTGGTTGATCAACAATGATATGATACCTCCTGCTTAAACACTTCAGTAACTGAACTAAAAAACTTTCCATACGTCGCTTAAAAAAATATTACCTATCACAAGGCATGATATGTCCTTCTTCAACAACCTTCTTTTTATGTTCGATTCGATAAGAGGTACTATTTACATAGGGATTATATTGAAAAGAAATATCGGGAATATGCCCATGCAAAGGCACGAGATTACCCACATCAGAAATCTGAATACAATACCACAAAGCCTTCCCTCC
>CAYJRI010000093.1:0-4582 GCA_964372435.1 Candidatus Woesearchaeota archaeon
TTGGTTGATACAGGAAGCTACCTAAACCTACCAAACCAGCACCCAACAATCCTAACACTGTTTTCTTCTTCATTATCTCTCATCGATATGAATATTTATAAACTTCTCGTGAATTCTTGAACAACTCCCATTCCACTGATGGAGAATTTCACACGATCAGTCTTACTGAAATTCTCAAAGCTCTAGAAATTATCGAAGATACTCGGCAAGTGCCAAGAATGCTGGCGCTCTTTCTTTTTCAGGCGTTGCATCAATGCTCTGAGTGATATAGGCTCTTACTGCAGCATCATCAAATTTATCTTCATCCTTCTCAGCTTCCCTGGAGAAGTATTCAATAAGCTCTCCTTCCAACTCTTTCTTTCTTGCTAGATATCTGAGCTTGAGAGCTTCTGGCGATAACTTGCCCACATACCCTGCAACAAGCCTCATCACATTCTCGCTTGCTCCAGAAAGTGCAGGATAAAGCTGGGCTTTTAAATTCTGAGCTTCTGCACGTTGAGCATCAGTCACTGCTAATGACTCTTTCTCCAGAAGTTGCTGAAGATTGAAGTATTGAACATGCAGCTTGTAAAGTTTCTGAGCTTCTTCAGAATCCGTGTCTTTAGGCTTTGGAGGCGGTAATCTTCCAAGAACACCGATCACATGACTCTTGTCAACCAGACCAACTGCAACTTGGTAATTATCCTTCAAAAGGAGAAGAGCCTCTTCGACTCGATCACCAAGTTCATTGTCAACATAATCTCTAAAAGCAGGCGGAGAATAATGATTAATGATATCATCAATAACATGTTGCGGCTCTCCTTCAAGGAGTTTTCGAATGATCTCTGGATTGTTCTGATCACTCAGATAAGCACGAGAATATCCTTTAAACTCGCTGTACTTTCCACATTTCTCCTTTAATAGTTCTTCAAGTGTAGGCATTTTCAACCTCATCAGTTATTTGGTTAAGGAATCACCCCTATTTAAATCTTTCGGTTGTAACTACTAAACAATAATAACTAGATACTTGGGGGGTAATGGGGGAAGCTTTTTATAAGACCCTTGCTTATCAAAAAGATGAAGAAAAAGAGAGTCTCTAAAAAAAGGCCTGAAAAAACAGCTTTAATCTTGCGTAAAATCCATAAACATCTTGAAAAAGCGCGCAAATACCGAAAAGCGACTCGGCTCACTACAAAATACGAAGACATTCGTATTCCCACAGGCATTAAAAACTTTGATAGAATTATTGAGGGGGGTGTTGAAAAAAATTCTGTCAATCTCGTGGTGGGAGGATCTGGATCAGGAAAGACCATCTTTGCAGTGCAATTCCTCTTCGAAGGTATTGAAAAGGGAGAACATGTGCTCTACATTACCTTTGAAGAAAATAAGAAAGAATTCTATGCCAATATGATCCGCTTTGGATGGGACTTAGCAAAGTATGAAAAAGAAGGAAAATTCTTCTTTCTCGAATACTCTCCAGAGAAGGTGATGACTATGCTAGAAGAAGGCGGGGGGGCTATTGAGTCTATAGTAGTCAAGAATAAGATTCAGAGAATTGTCATTGACAGCATTACTTCTTTCGCTTTGCTTTTTAATGAAGAGCTTGCAAAGCGTGAAGCTGCCCTTGTCCTCTTCGACATGATCAGAAAGTGGAATTGCACTTCTTTCCTCACCTTGCAGGAAGAACCCAGCAATAGAAGTACAGGATATTCTATCTCTCTAGAGTTCGAGGCAGACAGCATCATCCTTCTTTACTTTACCAGAGTCAAAGGAGAGAGAAAAAGGTTTGTTGAGGTATTGAAAATGCGAGGCACCAAGCACTCTACAAAAACCTATCCTTTAGAAATTACTGAACAAGGAATAGTTGTAGGCACTGGTCATCTTCATACCCTGAATCTTGAATAACTCAGCCGCATGAGAATGAAAGCTCTACACCACTACTCCCAACCACTTCCCAATAAAGAAGCCTGCAAAAGCAGCTATCAAGCCTATCATCATCATTCTGAATCCTTCATTAAACCATGCTCTCAAGGTAATTTTTCCTTCAACTGAACCTGTGAAAAACAAAGCAAGAGCAGATACTACAACTGAAGCAACAATTCCCTTAGCAATACTTGTAAAAAAGAAAGGAAGCAGAGGGATCAGCGAGCCTAACATTGCAGATACCCCAACAATAAAGGCAGATTTCAGAGGGGAATACTGTGCCAGGGGCAGATTGCTCTCCTTCATGAGAGTATCAAGCCACATTTTCTCATGAGAAGTTATTTTATCAACAATTCTTCGTAAAAGACTGCCTCGAAATCCCTTCTGATAATAGATATCATAAATCAATCTCTCCTCTAACAAGGGATCTTTCTTGAGGAGGTTTTTCTGCTTATTCATAAAACCGCGGTAAAAATCCTCCTGAGCCTTCATGGAAGTGTAGGCAACCGCAGCCATAGAAATAGACTCTGCAAACGTCGCTGCCAAACCAGCAATAATCACAAGCCTCACATCCTGTGTAGCAGCAGCAATACCTAAAACAATGCCAAGTACATTTACCAAGCCATCTTGCCCCCCGAGAATTAAATCCCTCAACAAACTGGCATCAACACGATGATGCACTCTTTTTTTCATTTTCATAGAAGGAGAAAGAAGTTTATAAATCTAAAGGAGCGACATAATGGCTTCTGCTAATTTCGCAGGATCATGCCTATAGAATTCCCCTTCCGAGGCCAAATCTCTTAAGATCACTCTTTCATGCAAATCCGGGATGACAAAAAAAGCTCCCTCGCGAAGATATCGTTGCGCAGTCTCAGGCGAAGGTGGTTGATGATTGCAAAGCACAGTATCCATCTTAACTCCAGCATAAGTTTCAACTTCTCTTAAAAAGTCACTCGTCTTAAAAATCATCATTCCCCGACTGCTTTTTCCGCTGGTTTCTCCATGCTTCGTCATCACATTGCAAACATAAACTTTCTTTGCAGAACTCTTTTGCAGAACTTCTTTCATGCCTCTGGGAAGAAGAGTAGGAATAATACTCGTGTACAAATCTCCAGGACCAAAAACAATGAGGTCTGCCTGGAGCAAGGCATCTGCACTTTCTTTACAAAGGTGAGCAGTTCCTGGAAGAAGAGAAACTTCCTGAATCGGAAGGAGACGGTCTATCTCAGGTCTATCGATAAATGTTTCCCCAATAACTTCACTCCCGTCAGCATAGGTCGCTTTGAGTTGCGTAGCGGTTAATGTAACAGGTAAAACACGATTTCTTTCATGAATATCAAGAAAGCGATGAACAGCTCTCAGTCCTTTCATAAAATCACCATAGTTCTCTACAAAGGCAGTAAGAATAAGATTTCCGAGATTATGCCCACCAACTTCTCTGAAGGAACCGTTGGAGTGATATCGAAATCGAAAAAGCCATTCACTCTCAGGATCTCTTGAGAGAGCAACAAGGCAATTTCTTAAATCACCTGGAGGTAATACTCCCAGCTCGTCCCGCAGCCTGCCTGTACTTCCGCCTGAATCTGACATGGCCACAACCGCAGTCAAATCAACAGGATAATGTTTTAATCCCGAGAGAACTCTGTAGGTTCCTGTACCGCCTCCAACCACAACAACTTTCTTCATGCAAGCATTTGCGAGGAGAGATATTTAAATTCTATGAAGAATATTTTTGATAAAGATTTATGATTGAAAGATCAAAGCAGCTTCTTCCTGAATATATCTCGCCATGTCCTCGCAGTATCCATGATTGCACTCTCCTCCAATTTCAACAAATCTCTTCGGTTCTCTTGCAAGAGAAAAAGTGTAACGAGCTTCTTCTATGGGAATAATAGAATCATTCATAGCATGGATCATCAATAGCCTTCTGGGAGCAATCTTGCCAATATATGAGTTTGGATTAATGAATGCAAGAAACCTATCTCCATCAGAATTCCCTGTCGATCCTCGATAGCCAGCAGATGCAATGGCAATAACGCCTTTGATCCGAGTATCAAGTCCCCCGGCAATCAGCGCATTCCTTCCACCCATGCTCTCTCCGAGCACTGCAATCTTGTTTACTTCCTTAACTTTTTCTAAGAAATCAACTGCCTGCATAACATCCCTTGCCATAGAAAACTGATGGACCGGTTTGTTATTCATGAACGCGTCAAAATCCTCCTCAAGAGAGTTCACATAACCTCGCGTTTCCCCAATCCCTCGCTGATCCAGGATGAGAGCTCCGTACTTTTTCTCAAGAAGAACTTCTGCATATCTCCTTCTTGATTCTTTGGTTCCTCCTGCTCCTGGCAAGACGATGACAACATCAAATCTTTTTTGATGAGGAGCAAAGAGCAATGTGTAAATATCTTTTCCGTCATCTCCTTTGAAAACCATGTCGTAGACATCAAAACTTTGATTTTGCTCGATCAGCTTCCCGGCATTGGAAATACTCTCCTCTTGAAGAAGATACCAGGAAACAGCTGCAATAAGCAGGAGCAGAACCACCCAGACAATCTTTTTCATAGTTTCTTTTAATGAAGAGGAATTATAAAGATATCGAGGAAATAGGAAGAGTATAAAAACCGGCTTTGCGTATATATTATTTAATCTTCTTAAAGTAAGATAATCTTGCTCGGTT
>CAYJRI010000094.1:0-4532 GCA_964372435.1 Candidatus Woesearchaeota archaeon
TCCCCTTCCCGAAGAAATGAACTTATCTTTTGTATGCACATGAAATATTGTTTAAAATATGATGTTGAGCTCTACCAAAATCACAGCCCCAACGCACCCATCAGCCTTGCATACCATTTCTCTTCCTTCACTCTTCTTCCAGAAAGCTTCGCTGCGATCTTTTTGTAAGCCCTCGCAGCCTTGCTTCTCGGATGAGTATACACTAAAGCATTCTTCAAAGCAAGAGCTTCTTTCACTCTCTTGTCCTCAGGCACAATTCCCAAAATCGGCACTTCTAAAAGATCCTTGATATGAGGAAGTGGCATCTCATACCTATCGCCCGTATACCTAGTCACAATAACTCCCCTCACTTCTTTCCCAAGACTTTCAGCAACTTTAATAGTTTTCAATGCATCAGTAACAGAAGGCATCTCAGGATTCGTCACCACAATAACTTCATCCCCTGCAGATAATGCAGCCACAGCCTCCTCCCCCAAACCTGCTGCAGAATCTAAGATAACATATCCACTCACCTTCTTCAATTTTCTGGTCACCTCATGCAACTTCCCAAACCTCACCTTATCCAGATCCCTCACCGACAAAGAAGAAGGTAAAATCTTCGTCCCAGATTCATGTTCATAAATCGCATCCTCTAAGGAGGCTTTACCAAGCAAAATATGATTCAAGCTCACAGGCACAATCGGAGCTCCCAAATGCAATCCAATATTCGGCGTTGTAAGATTCGCATCAACAACAACAGCCTCCCCTCCAAGCGACTGCAAAGCAACCCCTAAATTAATCGCAGTCGTACTCTTCCCTGTACCCCCTTTTCCTGAAGTTATCGTGATAACTCGTGCCATTTCCTCTAAGAGGAGAGGGTTTCACTTATAAATCTTTCCAAATTGCAAAGTAAGGTGTTAAACTTAACATGAATAAAGAAACACAAAATATGCGCTTCTAAGGTAAGACGGCTGAAAGGAGTTGTAATTATTTTTAAAGCCTTATGATGAGCCTATCAAAAATGGATCAGCATGAATTCTTGGGAGAAAGATGTTAAGTGAATGAGTTAACAAATCACTTTGAGAAAGAAAACGCGAAATGATTAGAGTGCCACAAACTGCTTCAGCTTATGAATAAATTTCTCCACAATAGCATGATACTCCTTCAGTTTCTCAAGATGAATATCAATCCATTCACCTCTATAAAGCGCTTTCAGGGTAATATTCTTTCGAAACTCATTCTCCCGCACTTTCTCCAGCTTATCAAGAGCTGCAAAAAACTCATACAAATCCAGCGCATGCAACATCTCCTGGTCCTTCTTAAAAATCAGCCTCACCTCCTCTAGCTTCCTCTTAGGCACTGTAGGAATCTTGCTAATCAACCGCTTCTTCTTCGCCTTCTCCAAAATCTTGTCAAAACTCAATTCCATAAGACTCTTCCATCGAGCAATAAGATTCAGAATCACATCAACAGTCTTCGTATACTTTAAACTGACATAGAGAAGATGATCAGCGCTGATCTTTTCCTGCATTATTCTTTCCATAGTAAAACCCAGAAAACACCAGGATGGCTTTTAATGAGCGCATCTTAATAGGAACTCCGCCCTTTTATACCTTTCCCTAAATCCCTAAGAATGAAAAAGAAAACCCCTCTTTCATACTTCAACCTCTTTTCAAAGAAAAGCTACAAAAATAAAAAATAAAAAAAGAAAGAAAATTTAGTAGTAGCTTTCCTCTACTTCTTTGGAAGGTTTCCTTGTCAACAGCACAATCAACACTACAAGCAGGACGACAAAGATAATTGCCAAAACCACTGTCAAGACCACAATAGAGTCCTGAACAGCAGCCTGTCCGCCAGCATTCACAGTCAAGCCAACTCTCTCTACAAGCTGTCCCTCAGAATTCACATTGATGCCAAAAGTATAAGTGCCTTCCTTTCCAGGAACAACCCTTACCTTGACAACCTTGCTAGAATCCCCAGGAACGCTGACAATCGGCTCGTCTACATTCACCGTGAGGCTGCCAGAAACTTCTGGAAGTAGCTCATACACCCTATTTCTTGATCCTTGATTCACAAGGATAAGGTCAAAAACTACTTCCTGTCCAACACTTGCTTCCTTAGATGTTATCGCTGTCATGACATCGCTTCCTACTTCAGATTCCAAAACAACAAAATTCCGGGTTGTCTTCTCAGTGACATCTGCTGTATATGCAGTAATCTCTAAGGTATAGACACCTGGCTTTGCGTTCTCTGGAATCTTCAAAGAAACTATTCTTTGTGCAGCATCTTCATTATCATCATCTATAACGAGGAGTTGACCTTCAAAAAATGCAACATCGAAATCAGTAGCGTCCAAATCACCGAAAAACACCTTCTTCTCAATACCCAAAGTAGGCACTCTCACAAGAACAAAAAGATCTTCTAACTCTTCAGATCCTCTATTCTTTGCAACAAGGTCTACTTCAAGATTCTCGCCAGCCATGACTGTAGCTCCTGTTTCAACAGAGATCAAATCCACACTAAAGGATTCTCTCTGTACATTGAGGAGAAATTCTTGCTCCTCACCGCTAAGCTTGTCCTCAATTCTGACAACAAGCACCAAGCTATCAACAGGGTCTACATCTTCTGGCAAAGTCAATGAAAGAAGATTGCTGTACCACTTGTCTCCAACAACATTAAACCTCTCTGTAGAGGCTGTAATGTCAGATCGATGGCCAGATATCCATGCTTTAACCCTCACCCGATCAGCATCTTCCTCTGCCCGAAAAACCACCTTGATAGGTATAGTCTCTCCAGCAAAAGCAGATACAACCTCACTTTCAGTAATGTCAATACCCTTGACACTCACTTGAAAATGGCTCGGAGTCGCATTCATGTCAATCTCAATAGCACTAGCAGTCACTGCAAAAAGCGCAAAAACCGCGACAAAGGAAACCAAAACTTTGCTAAGATTCATTTTAATTTAGGTTATATTTATACGAACCATAGCAAATGAGCATTTATAAACTTTACTGTAGTAACATATTCACCACCATTATAGAGTAAATAAAACTTGGAGGAGAATGTCACTCGCTTCCCTAGATGAGAGTGAAACAAGCTCTCCCTCAAGAGCACCAAAACATTTTAAAATGCCTTACCCATTAAGAGGTAATGAAAAGAGTGATTCCTCTCCTAGCGATAATCCTTGCTTCAATCGCTCTCGTGATGGCAGTAGGAGGAGGAGGAGGAAATGGTGGAGGAGGCAGCCCAGGATCAGGAGGCACTCCTAGCGGCGGTGGAACCACATTCTCTGCAGTCACCTGCTCTGACGATGGTAGCATCTTATTCTATATGGCAAAACAGCAAAAGATTATTGCCTTCTCTCGGACAACGCATCAATCCTTTGAAGTCCCAGGCACCTGGGACTCCCTAGGAAATTTCCGCTCTCAAGAACTCGTCTTCAAAACTGCCGGAGATTACAATATCACCAGCGACCTTGGCACAAGAACCTTCACCTGCCCAGGCTTCAAATTCGCCTGCTCCATTGTCTCAATCCTTAATGCATACTGCATCAAAAACCAATCAGGAATCACCGCAGGCCTTGAACTTTATAACGACACAGAAGTAGACAATCTCAAATTCAACTATGGATTAGATCAAAAAATCCTCACCTATGAAAAAGCCAGCAAAAGCACAGAACTCAGAAATCTCACCATTAGAAAAGAAGGAAACAAAATCACAACACACATTCCTCCAACAATTCCAGGCATTCTCGAAATCAAAGCCTTTGAAGTCATCCACAAAAAATGCCTCGGAAAGAGGTATATCTACACCAGAGTAGACTGCTCAGAATTCGCCAATCTCACAACAATAGACACCAACGCATTAAAATGCAGCGGCCTTCTCGACCTCAGAGATCGTGTCAGATGCCGTATAAACCTTGAATCAGAAGAGGAAGAATATCAAAACTTCTACCCTGAAGAATGCAGAACCAACAAAAGTCCAGGACAGTGTCTCGAAATTTACCAAGCAGTGAGTCCGTGCTGGGACATCTCCCCACACGAAGAACGCGTCACCTGTCTCAGGGATAAGATCAATCCCTTATTCACAAAAGAATGCGAAATCCCTGCAGCTACTCAAACATGCAAAAAAGAGCAAAATGAAAAAATCATCACCCTCATCAAACTCCGATTCTATAACCTAGAAGAGCAGGCAGAAATCCTCCAGGAAAATGGCCTCCTCGACCTAGAACCCTTAATAGAATTCGTCACCCAGGTCGAGCTCAAAAAACAAGCATTTAATCTTGCAAAGAATAAAGAAGAAATGAAGCAGGTCATCCAAGAAGTCAGAGACTTGTGGATACAATTAATGAAAAATGTAAAAAAATGAGCAAGAAAAAATTAATCATAATGCTGGCAATCGTCCTCCTCATACTGATAGCAGTATTCTTCTTCATCAAAACCAAAGCTCCCGTGCAAAAGCAGCAAGAACAAGACCAACAAGAAACCCTCTCACAAGAAGAGCTCCAAGACCTCACCGCAGACCATTTAGACGAAGCCTTCCAAGACTTAGAA
>CAYJRI010000095.1:0-4417 GCA_964372435.1 Candidatus Woesearchaeota archaeon
TTTATGAAAATAGGAAATGTTGAACTGAAGTGGCTTGGACATGCAGGATTTTGCATTCTTTTTGAGAATAAGAGAATTTATATTGATCCCTATAACATGTCTTCACAAGGAGAAGCAGATCTTATTCTGATTACGCATAGCCATTATGATCATTGCAGTGTGCAGGATATTGAGAAGATTGCGAAGGATGGAACGGTTGTTGTCTTGCCGGCAGATGCGCAAAGTAAGGTGACCAAGATCAATAAGAAACTTGAGATGCAGGTGGTTGAGCCAGGGGATAGCTTGGGTCTTTCTTGGGTGAAGATTGAGATAGTGCCTGCTTATAATGTTGGTAAGGAATTTCATCCTAAATCAGAAGGATGGATGGGATATGTGGTGAAGCTGGGAAATGTTGTTATTTATCATGCGGGCGATACAGACTCTATACCTGAAATGCAGAAATTAACAGGGTATGGAAAAAAAGGGAATGAGTTTATTGCTTTGCTGCCTGTGGGCGGGAAGTATACGATGAATGCAGAAGAGGCTGCAGAAGCCGCTTCTGTCATTAAGCCTACACTTGCGATTCCGATGCATTATGGCTCTGTTGTTGGCTCTCTAGGAGATGCTGAGAAGTTTGTGAAGTTGTGTGGAGATGCTGGGGTGAGGGCGGAGATTTTGGAGAAGAGCTGAAGTGATGGAGAAGGTGTGATTTATGTTCATTAGGATGAACATAAGATTTATAAATATGTACATCTTGATGTACATAAGTAAAAACATAACGTTTACAGCATGAAACGAGCAAAATTGGAAGAGTTTAATCCATGGTGGATTCACGGCAAGGTTGATCCAGAGTTGGCATTACCCTATAAAAGAGAGGTTTATGCGGAGATAGAAAGGAGCCTCGAAAAAAAATTTGTCATTGCGTTGGTTGGATTACGGAGAACTGGAAAAACTGTATTACTCTATCAGATTATCGAAAAACTTCTTTCAGAAAAAGTTTCGCCAGCAAATATATTATTCTTCTCTTTCGATGAGGTTACCTTTTCAGTAGGTGAGGTTATAGAAATCTACAAAGAGATTCATAGCAAAGACTTTCGAAAAGACAAAGTCTATATTTTTTTAGATGAAATTCAGAAATGTAAAAACTGGGAAAATGAATTAAAAAAATACTATGATCTCTACCCTAAAATCAAATTTTTCCTTAGTGGTTCAGAGTCTCTCTTCATACGAAAAAAGACAAAAGAAACTCTTGCAGGAAGGATTTTTGAATTTTCACTCAAGCCTTTTAGTTTTACAGAATATTTAAAATTCAATACTGTCAAAGAAGAAGAATTCGAATACGAAACGCGAATAAAGCCTTTTTTCTTAAGATATGTGCAGAGAGGAGGCTTTCCGGAAACCTTTTCTTTAGACACTGAAAAGGAATTTAAAGAATATGTACGGTCACTCGTGGTAGATAAAATTATTTACAAGGACATACCAAGAATATTCCATATCGAGGATCCCGAATTTCTTCTAACTCTTTTGGAATTAGTCTCAACCAATCCAGGAATGTACATCGATTATCAATCTTTAAGCGAGCAGTTAGGAAAAGACAGAAGAGTCATAAAGGATTACTTCATGTATCTCAAGGAGAGCTTTCTTGTGAGAATCCTTTGGAATTATCGAAAAGGAAGAATGGCAACACTCAGAAAGAAAAAAAGAGCATATCCTTCTGATACCGCGCTCGTCTTTTTGTATAAATCCCAGCAGGATGAGACATTTTTTGGAAAAGTTGTTGAGACTGCTGTGGCTAACAAAATAGGGGCATTTTTCTTTTGGAAAAACCGGGGCGAAATAGATTTTATCCATGGGCATATTCCGATGGAGGTTAAGTACCAAGAAAAAATAAGTTCTGAAGATTTCAAGACACTCCGAGAGTTTATGAAAAAATTCAAGGTCAAAGAAGGAATCATTATAACGAAAAAAGATGAGAAAGAAATACAATGTGATGAGGGAAAAATACTTTTGATTCCTGCGTGGAAGTGGATGATATCATGAGTCAGGGTTCAGGGAAGATCCTATTTTTGAGTTTGTGAAGTTGTGTGATGCAAAGGGGATAAGGGCGGAGATTTTGGAGAAGAGTTTAGGGAGCAGTTTGGGAGTTCCTGAATAAAGTTTATCGTAGGAGAGTTTGTACATTATTGCTTCACAAAGATCTCAAAGATTGCTCCGAGGATAAAGATTAAGGAGAGAATAAAGATGATGATCCAGTTTATGGGAATTTTATACTCAGGTTTTCTATTGCCTTTTCTTTTTGCCTCCAGGTTCATCAAGAGAATAAGGATTCCTGCTAATCCTCCTGAGATCGTGCCAGAGATGCCTAGAATATTGACAAAGGAATTTTTATCTAAAAATTCTAAGAGGATAAATAAACTTAGAGGAATAATGATGGTAAGAAGCCAGGCTTTCTTCTTCCCTATGTTGTAATCAAGGGTATACATATCCTCTAATGCTATGCTTAAGGCCATGTATGCTCCAAACATCGTTACTATTCCTAAAAGAACAAAGATTTTTCCAAGAGCAAGGGTTGCAATTTCCGGGGTAGTTTCTCCAAAAGTGCCTGCTACTGCTAGTGCGAAAAAGAGGTAGATGATTGCTGGAATCAGGGTTCCTATCAGAATTGCTTTCTTCATTTTTCTCTCTTGATTCTTAAGAATCATTTCCATTTCAGGCATGATGGTATAGCCGAGCATGGAGAAGAGGATAACTCCAAAAGGGAGGAAGGAGTATTTGGTATTGAAGTAAAGGAGATTCTCAATGTTCACTTTACTGATAAAGAAGAGTATAATAACAAGTGCGAGAATTATCACGAGGGAGACGCTGATGGGTTCATATTTCTTTAATGCTCTTATTCCTGCATAGGTTAAGAGGGAAAGGATAATCCAGAAAAAAATTCCTGAGATGAAATAATAGTCAGTTGTTCCGAAGATGATGAAGCTGAGGCTATTCCCTTCTCCAATAAGATAAGCAAGGAGTGCAGAGTAGATACCAAAGATCATGGAGAAGAACATTAACTTCCTAGCTGTTTTTCCAAGATATTTTTCTGCATAGCCTGTCAATTGATGATTGCCCTTGGTTCTTATTGAGATTTCTCCAAGATAGAGATTGAGAAGGAGCATGATACTTACTACGAGCATTAAATGAATGAAGCCTATCAAGAAGCCTGCTTTTGCGAAGACATAAGGAATGCCAAGAAAGCCTGCGCCAATCGTGGTGCCAATGAGAAGAGCAATCGCAACAATAATCTTACTTCGCATCATTTTTATGAGATCTTTCTTTTGCTTGTGAAAGAACACCACGAAGTTTATCATAGGAATCCCAGGGAAAGAGGTAGACTATGGTGGAAGGATTCATGCCATAGGGATAGAGCTCGACAGGAGGAATATGGAGAAGCGCGAGAGAGGTTTCAAAGAAATAGTCGAGAGAAGGGAAGGGTATATTGAATGTGTCGTCAGGGCTATCTCCGATGCAATCTGGTTTTTTTGTATGGATGAGGTCTGTTGTTTGGAAGAGCGTGACTGCAGCATCTTTGATTTCACCTCTTTTATTTTTTTCAATGACTTTATGGAGCTCGTATACCATAAGCTGGGAATATTTCTGCATTTGTCCTCTATAGTCTTTTGCAGAGCTGAATGTTTTGCTTCCTCTTTTTCTTCCTAGACTTTGCACTAAGGCTTTTCTTATTATCTTCTCATGGGTTTTTTCATGCAGGAGGGAGAACATGGCTTTCACGAGGAGATCAAGGTGGTAGAGTTCAATGGTTTTTATTTCTGTGGGGGCTAAAGGAAATTCATCGAGTGTTTCGATTATGCGCCATAATCCTTGAATATCTCTTTTTGCAATCAACGATTCAAGTTGCGCTGATTTTGAGATACCTCTTTCCATCTCTATACAAGGTTCTCAAACTTTTTAAACTTACTTTTTCTCCTTATTTTAGGGCCTGTGATGTAGTGGATAGCATAAACGGCTTCGGACCGTTTCGGCAGGGTTCGAATCCTTGCAGGCCCATCTTCGTTTGCCACAGCGAGGAACCGCACAGCAAGCGAAAGCGTAAGCGAGCATGTTCGCAGCAAGAGCAAATCGAAGATTTGGTTCAAATGTTTCGAGGAGTAATCATCGAAGAAAGTCTTGAAAAGAAAGATGTGCTAAATAAGGTGCATATTGTCGAGACGAAGGTAGAGAAAGTTACTGAGAAGCATCAAACCCCTTGGTTAAGGCAGTGGACCTTGCATACTGTGGAGATTTCTGAACAAGATGCTCGGAAAATTGCTGAAGAACTTAGCGCTTCTCTTGATTCTCAACATGCTTGGTATGCTGATTTTAAGAACGAGAAGTTTCATTATGTCAGAATTGAAAACCACACACTTTAGTGTGTGGTAGTATCTTGGGTTGTCGG
>CAYJRI010000096.1:0-4408 GCA_964372435.1 Candidatus Woesearchaeota archaeon
CGACAACACCAAAATACTACCACAGACTAAAGTCTGTGGTTTTCAATTTTGACATGACATCCTCCTCGCCCTAAAGGGCGAGGTTTCCTGTGCATTTTGTCCTAAAAATGATGCAGGATGGGCACTTCATCTGCGGACTGAAGTCCGCAGTTTTCGTGCTTGCACTTATAATAAGATAATCGCAGCTTAAGACATTTTCAACAGAGCTGGGGCTGTGAAGGAGGATTACCAAAGGGATATACTTTTTCTGAGAATTATTTGTGATTAGTTAGAATTTTTGAGAGAAAGTTGTGGGGATTTATTTTTGGAAAGAAGACCAAGAGCACCAAGAAGTGATGTATTGCAAAGCGCATGCCTCTATTAAAATCATGCCAAGAATTGTCTGATGTCTACTATCGTCGGGGCCATCTATTAAAAGTGATACGGTATCGTATCATAAATGGTGATGAGAGATTGATTATACAAACAATTCCTTTCAAATAAACTATTTGTTGGATTTAACCACTCTTCCTTTGCAAATATTTTATTTCCATTAGAAACTTTAATCTTAGAAATCTCATAAAGAGGTGTTTTACCTATCTTCGACTCGATTTCTCTATATTTTTCAGTTCTTTTTTCAGTTAATGCCGTATTTAGTCTAATTATTGTTCTTCATAAATTATTTGCGTTCAAACTTACCTTATATGGTGGCGTATCAGTTTTGATACCATACCGCCGCCATAACCGAAAAGTATTTAAATAACATTATATAATGTTATTTAAGATAAAATGGTAATAAAAACATTCAATTTAGAAGAAGATGTTTATAAGAAGTTTGCCGATTTTTGCAAAGAGCATGGCTTTAGCATGAGCAAACAGATAAACATCTTCATAAAAGCACAAATAGAAACCGAACCAAAAGTTCGCGAGAAATACCTTCAGAAACTTGACGCTATAAGAAAAGGACGATTCATTAAAGTAGGAAACATAGAAGATTTTAAGAAGAGGTATGCCTGATTATATCTATGCCTTACGAACTTGAAACTTCAGAACATTTGGATAGAATATTTGCCAAACTTTCTAAGAAAGATAAACTTCAGTTTGAAATATTAACAAGAAAAATAAAAGAAATTCTTGAAAACCCACAAATTGGCGAACCACTTAAAGGAAATATGGCAGGACAAAGAAGTGTTCATATTAGAAATTTTTGTCTTATTTATGAAATTCTTGAAAATCAAAAAATTGTGAAACTTCTTGACTACGACCATCATGATAATGTCTATTATTGAATAAAAACTTCCATGAAAAGTTATGGCAGAGAAAGAATATTCCATGTATTAATGGCAGTGTATCACCTTTAATACCCTCTCGAACAAACCATTCTCTTCTTGGAGCAGTTATTAATTTCTTCTTGATTTTTTTCCAGAGTGAATTTTTTGGTTTCATCATCATATACTATTTAGCATTTCGCGTGACGGATATTTCCCAAGAAATACTCAATATTGCGAATGTATCTTGATGTCATTCTAAAGTAATTTCTGTCAACGATAAGATTTATATATCGCCAAGGGCTTAGAGAGGCATGGCTCAGGCAAAAACAAAAAAAACTTCTTCAAAAAAGCAAGCCAACTTGATCGTTACATTTGATCCTAACCATTTGGAATCTGCAAAAAATGAGATAATGCACCTGCTTGAAGAAGTGAAGCAGAAAGCCCAGCTTCTCGCAGCAGACGAAGGGCTTGCCCATATCGCTGTCAAAGATGCGCGGAAAGCTGTGGAGGACTTAGAGGCGGTTGCAAAAAAAAGCCTTGATAAGTTCAATCATACCATGAAATGGATTCCCATTGATGTCTGGTGCAAGAATACTGTCAAGGAAATGCAGGACAACATTAAGAAGATGGTGAAGGGAATCAAGCCTGCAGAGAAATGGAAAATGGACCTTAAAACAAGAAAACTCAAAGACAAGCCTGATGAAATCAAGCTGATTATGTCGCTCACAGAAGTTGTTGATCGAAAGAATGTTGACTTGGATAACCCTGAGAAAATCATTAAAATAGAGATTGTTGGAAACAAGGCAGGCCTCTCTCTGCTTAACCAAAAGCATCTTCTTAATATCGCAAAAATGAAGAAAAAGTAGCTCTTCTGGGGTTCTGGGGAAGAAGAGTTTGCCTTTTTTACCTGCCTTAAGAGTATCGCAGATAACTTTCTCCATCTTATCGCTTTTGGGAGAATCATCTTGCAGTAAGCATTAAGTAAATATTTGTACATCAACCATATACCTCGAGAATTGATAAGGGAGATTGTTAGTTAACTTGAACTACTATAATTTCAATACCTCAGGAATGTCAAAAACCACCAGTCAAAGACTGGTGGCATGTTAATGCCACTCTTCGAGTGGTTTTTGATCACTATCAGAATTCCATTCACTATCTTAACCAATCGTCACAGACGAGTGGAATTCTGAAGTTTAAAAGAGGTAAAAAAATTAACTCGTATTTTACTTTTTTTCTGATCTTAATTTTACAGCTCATTTTGCGATTATTTTTTATTGCGGAAAATTTCCTGAAGATTTTTTGAAAAGAAGAGAAAAAGGAATAAAAAATTGAAAGAAGAGAATGCCAATGCATTTTCCCCTCGAGAAAATGCAGTGTTACCCTACAATGAGAAAAGTAAATCATGACTCTGAAATACTCCTTTCATAACCATAATCTTTAAATAGACTCGGTTTTTCACCCATTGCATTATGTCTGAAAAAGGTTATCAAAAAAGGAAAAATATTTTGAATAAAAATATTTTCAATAGAAAGGGCACGGTTACAACGGTTGTTGTCATCACCTTGCTTGTTCTTGCGATTGCAGTTTACTCTGTGTATGCTACAGTTGGAGATGAAGTAGTTAGTGGAGAAGTTGTGGGAGATTCTGGTATTGTGATCCAGGAACATACTCCTATTATTACTATCAGTCCTTCTACTACTAATTGCAATCCTTCTGGAAACAAGTTTACCGTTACTGTAGGAAATGATGCATCAAGCAAGGATAGTATCTTTGAAGTAAGAATCTATAATGGAACAAAAGGTGTTGATGATTTTAAGTGTGGACCTGCTCCTGTTGGATGGACGTTTACAGGATTTAATCCCAATAACCAATATTGTGGATACGATACGCCTGCGACAGGTCCAGCAACTATTGATCCAGGCGAGTCTGTTAACTTTACTTTTAATGCGACACTGAATAAAAAGGGTTGCAAGAGTATATTTCAAATATCTACTTTAGATGATGCTCAACCAGGAGAACATGAATTCACAAGACCTGTGGTCATAATTGACTGTGCTCCTCCTCAAACAACAAAAGTTTATGGAAATCCTCTTTTAAGTAATAATGGATTCCATTGGATCAATAATCAAACACCTATTACCTTCACTGCAGAAGATTTCCTGAAAGAATGTGAGACCGGTGTTGCGAACATCTCCTGGAGAAATACTCTTCTCAAAGGCAAGGTGAAAGATGAAGATTGCACTGCTCAATGCAGTGGCAAAGATATTGTAGGAAGCGGAACTTGGACAACAGTCAATGGAAACCAAACAACGATCTACAAGCCAGAAGAGTCATGCCATCTTATTGAATTTTACGCAACTGATAAAGTTGGGAATAATGAAACGATCCAAAGACAATGCGTATTTGTGGATCTTACTTCTCCAGAGCTTACGAAATCAGTAGGTGAGCCTAAGATAGAATTTTCAGACAATAGAACCCGGGGAAAGGATTACTATATTACGAATACTACACAGATCAAACTTAAATGCAAGGACAAAGGGCCTCATCCTTCTGATAATGTAACGATCTATTGGAGATATAGGGTGAATGAAGGGCAGGGTTTTGGTTCTTGGAAAGATTTCTCGTATAACGGGGAACAAGTTATTTTCAACTTCCCGGAGAATTCAGAGCATGAATTTGAATCATGGTGCGTTGATGCTGTTGGGTTGCAAAGCAAGAAAGACCATGAATTCTTTAAGGTTGATTCTGAAGCTCCAAAGATTAAGAAAATGATGTTTGGAAGCTGGATGGGAGACTGCCCGCCTCAAGACGAAAATGATGCATGTTATGTTGCTGATAATAATGCAAGCGGCGTAAGTGTTTGGGTTGATGATGGAACCTCTATTCATGCAGTTGATCGAGTATCGTGTAAGTATGATGTCGTCTGGCATAATCCTAAAGATGGAGATGAGGTTGTTGAATCAGGAGAATTTGCAGGGCATAAGAATGTAACCTTTAAAGAAGATTCAAATCATACTTTAATTATTTCCTGCCAAGATGCTCTTGGAAATAGAGTAGGAGACCGAGAGTTTTTTAGAGTTGATTCTACGCCGCCAAGAACCAAGAAGACTTATGGAGAACCTTTTGTGAATGAGTGGTATCCCAAAGGATGTTAT
>CAYJRI010000097.1:0-4308 GCA_964372435.1 Candidatus Woesearchaeota archaeon
CTGAGGTCGAGGGTTCAATTCCCTTCACCGCCATGTTTGTGAAGGGAATCTATACAAGTTAAATTTATCTTTCATAAAATCTTAAAGCAATATAATTTATATACAAAAAATTATTTTTTATCCAACACTTCATTCACCATCGTATCACACCGTGTGATATATGTATTCTCCCGTGGAACATGCCTATAAACTATCTTCGTAAAACCTGTCTCAAGATCCTTAACACGATCATAGAACTTAAAAAGATGCTTTGCCTTCACCTTATACTCTCCTTGAAGCTGACTCACCACGAGCTCGCTATCAGAGGTAACAGTAATTTCTTTCTCCCCTAATTCAGAAGCATACTCCAACGCTTTGATAATTGCAGAGTACTCAGCAACATTATTCGTAGTCAGGCCAATTGCCTCGGCAAATTCATGCAAGATTGCCTGATGCTTGCTCACTGCCAAAAAAGCAACTGCACCTGGCCCGGGATTTCCCCGAGAAGCTCCATCAGTATAAAGGTACAACATAACTCTACATCTTTCATGCAATTATAAATCTTCCTTTAACTTAAAAGAATAGGGCAAGGCTGAACCCTTAGTCTTGTGAATTGCCAGCCCGACCCCAGAACCCCATGAATCAAAAAACATGATATCCTCCGCACCTTAATAGGTGTAGTTTCCTTTACCTTCTAAAAAGGGTATATGGATGCAACTCGAGTACATGAAAAAAGAGGAGAGCAAAAAAAGTAGGAAAAAGCTCTCCTCAAGCAACATGATTATTCCATACCAAAATAATTCTCTGGCCCAGTAATCACCATCGCATCAAGCTCCTCCTCAGGCGCCCACATATACCCGAGCTCGTACAGCTCCCTAGGCGTTAGACCCCGAGGGGGCTCAAGATGCAGTAGGTAACGATCAACAAACTTCATCCTTTTTTACCTCCATCACATCAAAGAAAAGAGTATATAAGTCAATTACGAAGAAATGTTACAGAAAGGAAGTATATAGTAGAAATTCATAATCTTTATAAAGGAAAAACAGTTTTTCCGAAGATGGTGTTGGTGTACTTCCGCTCCCCACCCTGGTTCTACGGGATTGATTCTCTTCTGGAGATAGTAATCATTATAACTTCGTTCATAATCTCCTTCTACAGCTACAAAATCTTCTCGCTCATCCGAAATCGGCAGCATAAATACTTCTCCATTGCATTCTTCCTCATCGGATTTGGATACTTTCTCCGAATCGTTTCTAATATCATCATCCATAAAAGCATTAAAATAAACTTGCAAAGCCTGCTCACCATAATCATGCCGACAACTCTCTCAATAGAACTCATCCACTTCTACAGTTTTTTCCTTTTCAAACTACTCACTGCAATCGGATTCCTCCTCCTCTTTACCATAGCAGTGGAAGTCACAAAGAAAGCTGTGATTCTTGTCATGACCTACATCACATTCCTCGCAATTCTGCTCAGTTCACTCTATGGAACAACCATTTACCATACCATCCTCGTCGCCTTCCTCTTATTTATCTGCTGGTATTACTACAACAATTACCTAAAAATAAAATCAAAACAAAGCTATAGAACACTGATTGGATTTCTTTTCATACTCCTCGCACATCTCATCTTCCCCATAGACTTTCCCATTTTCTATGTCGTGGGAGAAATTTCCATGATTATCGGATTCTTCATTCTCCTCTATAATCAAATACAGCTCACAAGCAAATGAACTAATAAAGAACAAAATTAGAGGTCGTCCGTGACGTTCTTGCAGTCCTCAAAGAACACAGAAACGTAAAAATCACACATCTCATCTATAAATCCAACCTCTCTTACATCATCATTAAAGAATATATTAGGGAGCTGACGGAAAAAGGAATGATCAAAATGAATGAAGATCAGGGGAAAAACTTCTTCTCCATCACTCCCAAAGGATTGCAGTTCCTAAAAGAATTTGAGAAAATTAAAATCTTCTCCGAAGCGTATGGATTAGAACGCGGGCTATAAATACTAAGAATCAGGAAAAACTTCTTATAGTGCAGTAACCAAAACTTTAAAAACAGTTGGCTTGTTGGATGCTTATGAGAAAAGAGGCAATTCTTATCTGCATCCTCCTTATGGCAGGAGCATATGCATTAGCACCAGAAGATCTCACCCTCTCCTCACCATCCCTCTCCTTCTACTCCACAAATACCATTGAACTTAATATCTTTGTCTCAGAAAATGTTAGTCTTACGATGACTCTTGATGGCAATACCACCGAATTATGTCAGAATTGCATCTCATACTCTAATACAACCCTGGTTAGTGAAGGGCAACATCTCTTGATTATCACTGCCTCTGATAACTCTGGAAAAAATGTAGCTAAAAATCGTACCTTCTTTGTAGATCTTCCCCCAACAACCAGTTTGACCACTCCCTCATTCATAACCAATCAAACCAACCAAACACTCTCATGCAATGCTTCAGATACTCAAGGATTATCCTCCCTGAAAACCATAGTTTGGTATGCAAATGGAAGCGAACAAAGTTCTCAGGAAATGAATATCTCTGGATTCAATAATCAAATCTCTCTTACCTCTATGTTCCCTGATGGTAATTACACCTGGAATTGCATCGCGAATGATACCTCTGGAAATCTTGACTGGGATGAAAATAGAACTTTCCTTATCGATAGTGTAGCTCCAACATCACCCCCCTTCAGTTGCACGCCCCCTTCAATCACCAAAGGTGAAACTCTTACTTGCGCCTGTTCAGGAGCAAATGACGCCTTATCTGGTATAGCCTCTTACTCTTATCCAACAAATCCCTCAACACAAACCAATGGAACCTTTACTATAAATTGCACGGTGAGTGATCGTGCTGGAAATAGCAATACCGTATCCACTTCCTACACGGTAAATCAGCCACCAGAGAATACATCCTCGCAAAATACACCAACAAATCAGCCAACCAATACTCAACCAAACACTCCCTCGACCAAAAAAAACACAACCATAAACAACACGAACACAACAACCACAACAAATGCCGCCAATGGAACATCAGCTGCTGAAGTCGCAGTAAGCGTTGAGAACTCAACAACAACAGGAGAACTCCAACAGTCTTCAGAAGCATCAACAGCACCGATTACAGGAGCTGCCATCGGCCTCTCACAAATAAAATCCATGCTCCCCATAGCAACATTCATCGGAATGATACTCTTCATCGCATCATTCGTAGTCTTTGTAAGAAAAAAAATTATTCCGAAAAAATCAAAACCCAAAGCATCCACCACAAAAGCAAACAAATTTCGAAAACCAACAATTCTCGAATAACTACTTAAGAATTTGAAAAAAGATTTATAAACGAGCTCTGTCCTTCTTAAAATCCCTCAAAAAAGAGGCAAAAATGGAAATGAAATTTGAAGATATTCCCTTTATTCACTACGCCCTTCAGTACAACACACCACAAAAGCGAGCATTCATTAACAAGCTAAAAGAGCTCTCCCCTCAAAAAGCAAGAAAAATCCTTACTCCCAAATTCTACCACACAACTTACGAAGATCCAATCTTCAAAAAGGCAGAAAAACTCGGCATTTCAAAATCACTGATAAAAGAAGTTGCCCGCTGGATTATTCGAGAAAACCAGTTGAATAACTTGAACATCAAACAGCTCCCATAAATACCTCCTCCTCAGAAGCAAAGAAAACTATATCTTCTGCAAGATAAAACTTTAAATATCTCACATCCACCAAAAGGTATGGTCAGAGTCGCAGTCGATATCTTCGATTATGAAAACAGGATCGTTGCAGAAACAAAACAAAAATTCGGATTTAGAAACAAGAATGAAGCTTTAAACTTCATTATCAGAAAATTCGAAAAAAATCTCAAAGAAGTCCCAGACCAGCGAGCAGAAGAACTCATCCAAGATCTCAGCACATTAGGAATGAAGGAAAAAGTAGAAGATATCTTTCAGCCTTCAGAAGAACAAAAAACAAAAAAGAGGCCAGTAGGAAGACCAAAAAAGGCTGCAAAAATCAAAAAACTTAAAACAGAGAAGGCAAAGCAAAGCCTTGCTTCATTGAAGAATATTCTAAGTGAGAGATAAATCAAAAACTGTCCAATACTCTCGCATCAGGAGAAAGTAACTGAATAACATCATCCTTGCTCCTCAAGCCGCGATAAATTCTTTGGAGTAATTCCCTGCGAGCTTTATCCTTATAAAATTCCCAGTAATATCCAGGTTTATTTCTTCTTAAAATTTCCCAAAAAACAGACTTCACATCAGGATAAGGGTATTTTGTAATAACAATGCTATTGCACATTTCCCCGGGGAAATCAA
>CAYJRI010000098.1:0-4305 GCA_964372435.1 Candidatus Woesearchaeota archaeon
GAAAATGAAATCCCGAATTAATATGTCGTTAGGAAATATTAACGGGATACTACAGAGAATGATTTCTGCTTCGATGATACCTTATTAAGATTCAGTATTTAAAGATTATGAAGAATGATTTCTGCTTCGATGATACCTTATCAAGATTTTTTAGTGTGATCACGGTATTCAAAGTCTGGTAGGTAGTCTTGATACGATGAGTGTGGTTTTCCCATGGGTGCGAAGGTGAATGCTTCATATACGTCGTGTGGGAAAAAAACTCCTTGCTGGTGGCTGATGATAAGTCCTGTTGCTCCTTGGGCCATGGGGTTGCCTCTTGCTAAATCATCAAGGGTTTTTACTACCACCATCCCTTCATTAATGAGGTTTTTACCTTTAGCATTATTTTCTTTGACACATTCCATAAACTCTCGTGGTACTGTTACCTGGAAGACACTCTGGATAACATAGATGTCAGGTTTCCCTTCTTTGATGCTTGGCTGATGGAGAAGGTAATCCATGAATGGGCAGGCTTTTATGAGATTGCTTCTTATGTAGTCTATGTCTTGTTTTGATGCGAAAGATTCTACCTTTGCTGCCATTTCTCCTTCTGCTGGTTGCTCAGCAGAGAATTCCTCATTGATCTCTCTTATTAAGGTTTCTTGAGGTGATTGGTCATTGTCTCTTCCGTAGAAGTAGTTTCCTCCAAGCAGTTTTACCCTTCCAATCCAACGAGGATTTCCTGGATAGCCTGGATCATACTGGCCTAGAAAAAATTCTTTCGTTTCAGGACAGTCGACAATGACGGTTCCCGATTGATGATTGAGTATTCGCTTTTCCATTGCCTCTTTTAGAGGCTTCCCTTTTTAAGGATTATGGTATTTCGTCATATATTTCGTTTTGGTTCCTTTAGGAAGAGGTCTCGTAATTTTTTCCAATAATATTTCTTGCGGAGGCGTTCTTCATACAGATAACGAAGGACAAAGCTTTTTCCTTGCAGTGCCTCTATGAGAAGAGCATAGGGGTAGTGGCTGAAGATTTTTTTTTGGTAGGCAAGTGTAGAGAGTGTGTCGAGAAATTTCATCGTGAAAGCTTTCTTCATGACTGGGTAGGGAAGGACGCGGATTTTTTTCAATCGTAGGAGAGGCAAGGAGACAAAAGTAGTATTTTCATTCGTGATGAGATTGACGGAATCTCCAGCCATCATGCGCTTGAACAGATCTCGGTGCTTAACAAAGTAATCCTTTCTTACCATGAGCTGCTGGATATTGAGCAGAGAGGCAAAATCTGCTCTCCTCAGGATTTCAAATGCTGTTGGTGCTGAAAAGTAGAGATAGTCGCCAAGAGAAGGAGAAAAGACGTAGTAGTCACAACAACTGATTGCCTTTCCGGATTTTTCTAGACTGTATGCTTGAAGCATTGTCTGGAGTGCTGTTCCTTGAGAAAAATAAACATACTCGGTGTCCTGTAATTCTTCCGTCGGTAGATCGAGATTTTTTTTCGTGAGCAATTTGAGCTTCTTATTAATTCTTGGAAGGCCTCTTGAGAGATGAGATTTTTTATGAACCAAAGTAAAAAAGTCCTGAAGTTCTTTAGCCACATCGTACTTTCTGACTATTTTCTTGTATGTGTTGGTTGCAATAGCCTCGCGTTCTTGTTTATGCTCGAGGTAGTACTTTATTTTTTTGAGCAGATCTTTTTTATCATGAAAAAAAATAATCTCTTTCCCCTCATCTAGAAAGTCTTTATACCTTGGAGAGTATTCAACTAATAGAAAGGATCTACATGCTGCAATTTCAAAGACTCTTCCTTTCCAACTTGGTCTCCCAAAATAATTTTTTGTAAAGCATAGATTAATCTTGCTTTTATTTGCAACCTGCACCAATGCTTGGTGGTCGAGGGGGCCGCCGTACACCTCTCTTAGTTCTGGATAGTGGTGCCACCCCCACCCGAAAATTCTGATATTGATTCCATTCTCACGGAGATACTGAATGAGTTCGATACGATCTGCTTTGGGTGTTCCTATTAAGGTAACGTCATACTGCTTCTTTCCTAGAAGCGGATGAAAATTGTCGAGGTTGGTTCCCAGGGTGAAGAAAATATTCGTGAGGCCTTCTCTCTGATACACTTCTGGGGTGAGGTGGGGGGCTACGAGGCAGTAGTCAAAGAAGAGGGCATAGTACTGGGAATAGTGTTCAAATTGAAGATCATCGTCTCCGAAAAAATTAATGAGTTGTGTTTTCGGAGCGATCTCTCTTACTTTCATGATAGTCTCCAGGGGAAATTCGTGAGTGATAATCCAGAAAAAGATGTAGTCGGGTTGCTCTTTCTCGACAAGCTCGAGAAATTTCTGATTCATCATCCCGAGTCCGTGTTGTTCAAGATTTTTTTTAGGGTCAAAAAAAATTATTCTTTCGAAAATTTTGCTTAACGGACCGTACCAATACTGGTAGCAGGTATAGTTCTTATCTTCACATGCCCATGCTGCAAATAATAGCTTTTTTCCTTTGAAGAGACCTCCTTTCTTTTCATTGTTCTTTTGCATTGTTCTTTGGCTCATGTTCTTGGGTAGTTGCATCTTTTTTAAATGTATCTTCTTCCTTGCTCTTGAATAATTTTTTCTTGAGGGAATTCAGAATCATAATGTCATACTTATCTAAGCAACCTGTAAGGAGAATGAGGAAGAAATAGAGCAAGATAAAAAAGATGCCTGCAAGCATTATCATCACTTGGCCATCTGTAAACTGCTTTAGGATCATAAGCATCCCTGCAGGAATAAGAGAGATGACTAAGATCCTTCCCATTTTTCTTCTGAAAAGTGTAAACCTGAGATGGTATCGTACTTGCACGAGAAGGAGAATACCCAATATGCCCCATGCAAGACTTGTTGCTAAAGCTGCTCCGATTATCCCTGTACTATTATCAAGAAATCCGATTTTTTTTAGGGGAATCAGTATCCCATTGAGGATGAGGTTAATGACTGATACTAAGAACAGGTTGATGAAAAGATGGCGTGTTTTACCGATCATTGAAAGGAGATCGCCTGATAATGCAACAAAGCAACTTGCTATAAGCCCCCCTATTGAAAGGATACGCAATGCGTTTTCAGCAACGAGGTACTCCTGCCCAAATAAGAGGTTGATCATTACCCCTGGAAAAAGGAACATAAGCAAAAATAAAGGCAAATTCAAAAGAAAATTCCATTTCTCTACTTGTTTGCTCAATTCTTTTATTGATTCGTGTTTTTTCCTTGAGAATTCTTTTGTGATAAGGGGGAGAAAAAATTGTGCAAAGAGGTCTGGAACAATGCCTAAGAGTGCAACGATGGGCGTAGCTGCGTTGTACAAACCGACATTTTCCACTCCTTTCAAATAGCCGAGCATAAAAGAGTCGGTCCAAATAAAGATGCTACTGATGATGCTCGATAATATGATCGGCCATGAATAGATCAGTAAAGATCTGTGCATTTCTTTTCTTTGTGAACTCTGAAGTTCGGATTTTGGTAGCGTTGATCCTATCTTATGTCTAAAGACGATATATGCAACTACCATCATACTCATGATTCCAAGAAAATATGAAAAAACAATGGCGTTTATTTTAAAGCCAAGAAGTATGAGAAAGATGAGCGCAGCTACTTTTACAGTATTTTGAAGGATGTTGACAATAAAGGAGTACCAGGCAACTTTTTCGAATGACTTCAGGAGGGCAAGAAAAAAATCTGCAAAAATGGCGAGGGGCAATCCTATACTGAATACTTTGATAAAAATCACAAGGCGAAGATCGTGAAATATTTTTATTGCGATGAACTCGGATGCAAAGTAGAGGAGAAGGGCTCCCATGATGCTCGAAATGACAAGAATCTTTTTTGACCAGTTAATGAGGGAAGTTATTTTGTCAAATCGCTTTTTTCCTCGATACAAGGGTATAAATCGTGTTATGCCTCCTATGAGGCCTAATGAAAAAATTGCTGTAAACCATGTTATTGCTATCAACGCCAGGGAAAATAACCCGTAGACCTCTGGCCCAAATTGCCTTGCTATGGTGATTCGATATATGTAGAGAAGGATCTTCGAAGTTAATGCTCCGAAAAAGACAATCAAGGAACTTTTCGCCACAAACTTAAGTAGTTGCTCGAATTCACTTGAATGCTTCATTGTATTCTCCTTATCTGGGGCAAGGTGGAAAGATTTTTAAAGTTTAAGAAGTATCTCTTCTTCTCTTCTGCACCTATTTCTGTTCTCTCTCGTTATTTATGCCATGGGTAACTCGTCGTATATAAACTATATTGCTTGGGAGTTAAGAAGAGGTAAATATTAACTTATCAGA
>CAYJRI010000099.1:0-4294 GCA_964372435.1 Candidatus Woesearchaeota archaeon
GAAAAAAGGGGAAGAAGAGGTAGCTGAAATTATTTTAATGCTGGCACAGAAAACAAAATCTTTTACAGAACCTAGGATTGTTCTAATTGGTGGATATGCCCTACGAGCATTTGTGCCCTTTTCAAGGTATAGTCGAGATTGTGATTTTGTCTTGAAAGAAAATTTATCACTGATAAAAGAATTTGTTTCTAGTGATGTTTCAATTGAAACTTTTGAAACAAAAGATGATTACGGCTACATGAGATGGATAAAATTTTTTGATGTTGGGAAGAGAAAAGTTAGAGTTGGTGTAGACTTTATGGAAAAACAAGTTAGGGGAAGAGAAAGTGAGGCATTTGTAATCGATGATAAATTTTTTGCCGACAGACAGAAAACAAAAATTACGATTGGGAATAAAGAATGCGAAGTTTTTATCCCCTCGTATGCAGATTTCTTCCTTCTTAAAGTAATGGCTGCCAGAAAAAGTGATACACGAGATATAGCTTCTTTGGTGTGGAAAAATGGAGTGCCTGATGTAAAAAGTAGAATTACTGTACTAAATGATCCAACCGTTTTCACAAGAAATTTAAAAGAGAAAATAATTCCAAAAATCGAAGATAAAACTTTCATCAATTCTTGGAGAGGTACATTCATTACTGAAAAGTTTAACGATAAAGAGAAAGAGGAAGTTGTTGAAGAATTAAAGAGATTTATATGATAACAATATTGTGTCGTAGGTGCGACAAAGTAAAAATCTTAGTTGCAAAATGATTTAATACCTGAAATTAATATTTGATTTTAATGAAGCCTCCGTTCCAAAAAGACCACTGGAGAAAATTGGATTTGGAGAAGCTTGAGGACTGGCCGAAAAAACTCAAAGAAGAACAAGAAGCTGACTTGGAAAAAACAGTAGAGAGATGCCCCTATTGTGAATCCAAAAAAATTGTGAAGCGGGGAAAAAGAAGGAAGGAATTGGAAGAGGTGCAGCTTTATCTATGCAGGGAATGTGAAAAAACCTTTACTCCACAAAAAATAAAAGGCAAAAGATTTCCCCTCAAAATAATCATAGATGGCTTAAGTTATTATAACATGGGCTACTCTTTCGATGAATCTCGTAATTTTCTTAAGGAAAATTATGGCATTGCTGTAAATTCACAGACACTTTCGAACTGGCTCGAAGAGTTCGAGAAACTATGCACCTACTCGAGAATGAGGGAGTATGGAAAGAAACTTTTCACTCCAAATCAAATTATTCAATCCACCGTTCTTTATCATAGGCAGGTCTACAAGTTCCGCTATCACAAAGCCAAAACAGCCCTCCTGTTGCAGGATTTCAAACATGAAAAATTCGAGCCTTTGCGGCAATTTTTAGAGGTTGTCAGCATAGAATGTCCACATCAGTTTTTCCAGGAAGGCGAAAGGTCTTCCGAGCAGCGAATAAAGTTTGACCTGTCTCAGGTAAGAATTAATGAGAAATCCAATTTTGCAGTGAGACTTGTGCAGCTGGTTCTTCAAGCAGTTAACGATAACAAGCAAAGGCATGAGATATTGCAAAAGTTTATGCTCGCCAATGATTCTGTGACAGTGGCGGTTGAAGTCCCTGTGTGGCTCGACAATGAGGATATTCAGCATTTCAGGAACAATCTTAGATTTGACATACCTTTGGATATCGAAAAGGTCATAACAGGGCATATTGACATCCTCCAGGTAAGAAACGGCTCTGTGCACATTCTTGATTACAAGCCCAACGCGAGGAAGGAAAAGCCCATAGAGCAACTGGCTATTTACGCTTTGGCTTTGAGCAGGCTGACAGGGCTTCGATTGTACGAATTCAAATGTGCGTGGTTTGATGACAAAAGCTATTATGAATTTTTTCCATTGCATATAGTTTACAAAAAGAAAAAGATTAAGATGCCAAAAGACCAAATTAAATTAAATAAATTGGATTTGCAGGACCAAGACATGTTAAAATCAAAAACTGATTGAATGGAATGGAAAAAAACTTATAAGAAAACAAGATTTCAGCCGAAGAGGATAGTAAAAAGCTTCCGTGATCTTGAAGTATATCAAAAAACGTTCCGAGTTGGTGTGGACGTCATGAAGAAAATCGTTCCTCTAATACAAAATGAGAGTTCTCTCAGAGACAAAATAATAGATTCTTCCCTTTCAATCCCAAATCTGATAGCAGAAGCCCATTCAAGGCGCTTTGATGAGGCGGAAACGGCTAATAAGCTCATAGACGAGAGCATGGCTGAATGTAACAAGGCTGTGGTTTACCTTGAGCAGGCAAGGGATATCCATGATATTGACAAAGCAGTGTGCGAAGAGATTATCAAAAACTACGTGAATGTCAGGTGGAAGATCTTGAATCTACAGAGGGCTTGGAAAAGATTCCAAGAAGGTGATAGCAGGAAAGTGGAGCCAGTTGGGGGAATGAATAAAGAAGGTGGTAAGTGGTAATGAACCCATCAAAACCCCGAAATTTCCCCAAAATCCTGGCAATCTTCGTCGCTTAGATATTTAATTCTTAGTAGAAAAATATAACGAATTCAAATTCTTCTGGCTCGTCATCGCCGAAAGGGCAGATGTGCCAAAATCTGCTAGTTTTAACTTCATCGGCGAGAAGTCCCTTTGCGACAGCTGGGAGTAGTTCACGCAATATTAATGTACCCTACAAAGCCTCTCCATGTCCTTGAGGTCGAACAGCATCAGGCCGGGCTGTTTTATTTTTTCCTTGAAGGACTTGGCAAAGAGCGCATAGTATTCCTCCCTTTTTTCATTATGCCAGTCTACGAGCTGGGCCTTTTCTTTCAGCTCAGCAAGAACTTTTTTTGCATTAACCCTGTCCTGCCACTTGCACTCAGCAAAGAGGATTTGTTTTGTCTGCTCATTCAGGGCAACAATATCTATTTCCTTGTCCTTGCGCCACCATCTTCCTATTCTATCAAAATTAAATATTTCCTTTTTAAATCTTAATTCCCACAAAAATTCCTTACAGATATCCTCAAAAACAAAACCGACATAAGAGCTAAAATCCCTTTTAACTTTTTCTAAACCTTTGTCAACATCTTGCTCTATTATCGAATAATTCGCTCTTGCGAACCTGAACCAGAATTCGAAAAAACGGTCACTGATAAAGTACATACCTTTTTTAGAGCGTGGTTTTTCTGTTATAGGCAATTCCCTTTTTACGTATTCTAAATATTCCAATGCATTCAAATAAGGCATTATTCCTGTCTTGCTATCAAAGCCACAGTAATTGATTATTTTTCCTAAATTTCTGTTCCCCAACGCCATTGCAGAAAGCACAGACATGTAGACCTTGGGGTCTCTGAATTCTTGTCTTAAAAGAAAAGTCACCTCCTCCCTTAAGGGGGAGTTCTTGTCCAAGACTTTCTTTTTCACCAAAGTAAAAAATTCTTTATTTTCTTTGAATTCATTTAAATACGCTGGTACGCCGCCACACACAGAATATATTTTTATTATTTCTTCAAGAGGTTTGTCGAAAAATTTTATTACATCTTTGAATTTCAATTGTTTCAAATGAATCTGCCCTGTTCTTCTTCCATACAAAGGTGCCCTATAAGTTAAAACTTCTTTATACATCATACTCAAGCTCGAGCCAGAAAGAATAAGGAATATTTTGGAATTTTTTAAATGAAGGTCAACAATTGCTTGGAATACAGAAGATAGCCCTCTTTCAGTTTCTATTAGATACGGAAATTCGTCAATAACAATTACAACCCTTTCCTTTAAATTATTTTTTATATATTCAAAAATCGCTTCCCACTCTTCTTTTATGGCAGATAAATCAATTAAATGACTGGAAGCGGTTTTAAACCGTTCGATATTTTCTTTTTTTGTTCCGGCAGTGGCCAAAAAATAGATAGACTTCTTGTTCTTAATGAATTGAAGTATGAGTTCTGTTTTACCAATTCTTCTTCTGCCATATATTGGAATAAATTCAAACTCTCTTTTTTTGTACCTTCTCTCTAAAGATTTTATCTCCTCTTTTCTATCTATGAATTTAGTAATCATAATTATAATAATCATAATTACTATTATTTAAAGCTTTCTGTCAGGTAACGTCTGCATCGGGACGACAAACCCTTTAAGCAGGCTGCATGTAGCTGGTCCAAACCAATACATCCAGATACCAACCAATACTTTTTAGCATTAGCAAGCAGAACCAAGCTAGCAGTAAAAGATTTCAAGTGCGCGTGGTTTGATGACAGAAGCTATTATGAGTTCTTCCCTCTTCATGCTGTTTATGAAAAGGAAGCATTTTAAATTAGAAAGAATAAAAATTGATAAG
>CAYJRI010000100.1:0-4277 GCA_964372435.1 Candidatus Woesearchaeota archaeon
TTTCCGAGATACCATAATGAAATTAAGAGGAGAATGAATAAAATTCCTGAGAAAATGAAGTAACGAGTATTGTTGTAAAAGAGATTGGTGAATATTAGGAGGGGGGTGGAGAGGGTTGCGTAGATGTTTGGTGCTTTGCGAAAGAGGAAATAGAGGATATAAACTCCAATAAGTCCTATGAGGAGTTGCCAGGTGTAGATTTTATGTTCTGCGATGGCAACTCTGGCTACTGCAATGAGATAGAAAGGCAGGCTTGCAAGGGCAATGATATCCCGGGCTGTTTCTTTGAACCAATTTTGCATCTATCATAGAACATATAAAGGTTTAAAGAGTTGATGGTTTTTTTCTAGAGATGGGAGATGAGCTTGTTGCCCTCGTGAATGACCGAGATGAGATTGTGGGAAAGGCTTTAAAGTCTGATTGCCATAGGCATGGACTCTTCCATAGAGGAGCAAGTATCCTTTTGTTTCGTGATTCCTCTTATCGAGAGATTCTTGTTCAGAAGCGAAGTGAAGAGAAGAGCGCATGCCCTGGGAAATACTGTTTTCCTGGAGGTCATGTTGGTTTAGAGGAGAGTTATGAGGAGGCGGCATTGCGCGAGTTGCAGGAAGAGCTTTTTCAGAACGCTCCTTTTTCTGATGTAAAACTTGAGCCTCTTTTTAAGATCAGGAAGTATGGCGATGGCGACTATGAATTTGTGCAGGTTTTTCGATGTGTCTCTCCTGGGCCATTTTCTCTTGATCCTCAGGAGGTAGAGTCAGTTCAATTCATCGATGTATGCCTTCTTGAGCAAAAAATGGGGAATGAGTACGAAGATTATACGCAAACTGCTTGTGAAATTTTCAGAGATTTCAGAAAGCGCTATCCTGTATAGCGATATTCTATAGGTGCAAGAGCAGCTTTCGCCGACTTGAGGTATTCTTCCTCAATTCTTTTGTATCTTTCAATATCATTCTTGCTGATGCTTGGCTTTACTTTTTTGAGCGCGAGCTGGAACTGGTGCATGGTGACTTCCTTGCTTTTGATGTCTTCTCTGAGGGCGAGCATGGCTGCTTCTCTTACAAGGGATTCTATGTCTGCGCCACTGAAGCCTTCTGTTGATTCTGCAAGGTCTGGCAAATTGACATCTTTTGCTAGCGGCATGTTTTTGGTGTGAATCTTGAGGACATTGAGCCTGCCGAGCTTGTCTGGAACATTTACTAACAAAATGCGGTCAAATCTTCCTGGTCTAAGGATTGCAGGATCAAGCATGTCTGGCCTGTTGGTTGCTCCGATAATGAGGATATTGTTGAGCTCTTCTAATCCGTCCATTTCTGCAAGAAGCTGATTGAGGACACGCTCTGTGACATGGGTGCCTTGCTCGAAGCCACGCCTGCTTGCTAAAGAATCTAGTTCGTCGAAGAAGATGATGCAGGGGGCGACTTGCCTTGCTCTTTCAAATATTTTGCGGACTCCTTCTTCGCTCTTCCCTACCCACATGCTTAGGAGGGATGGCCCTTTGACTTGGATGAAATTGGCTTGGCTCTCTTTCGCCACTGCTTTTGCCAAGAGTGTTTTTCCTGTTCCCGGAGGGCCGTACATGAGAATGCCTTTAGGAGGTTTAATGCCGAGGCGCTTGAATGAGTCTGCATATTTCAGGGGCCATTCTACCATTTCCCTGAGGGAATCTTTGACATTATCTATGCCTCCGATATCTTCCCATTTTACGTTAGGAGTTTCGACAAGAACTTCTCTCATTGCACTTGGTCTTACGACTTTTAATGCGTCTTTGAAATCCTGCATGATGATCTTGAGGTTTTCTAAGATTTCATTGGGGATTGCCTCTTCTTCTTTGAGCTTGATTTTTGGCAGGATCTTTCTGAGGACAATCATTGCAGCTTCTTTTGTGAGGGATTCGAGATCTGCTCCCACAAAACCATGGGTGATTTCTGCTAGATCATCAAGAAGGACATCTTTTGCGAGCGGCATGCTTCTTGTATGAATCTTCAAGATTGAAAGTCTACCTGCTTTATCAGGCGCATTGATTTCTACTTCTCGATCAAAGCGTCCTGGTCTTCGCAAGGCTGGGTCGATGGCATTGACTCTGTTGGTTGCTCCGATGACAACAACCTTTCCTCTGCTTTTGAGGCCGTCCATCATTGTCAAAAGTTGGGAGACAACTCTTCTTTCCACTTCGCCATAGACCTCTTCTCGTTTTGGAGCAATGGCATCAATTTCATCAATGAAAACAATTGAGGGAGCTGTTTTTTCAGCTTCTTCGAAGATGTCCCTGATTTTTTTCTCGCTCTCACCATAATATTTTGACATACATTCTGGTCCGTTGAGGAGGATAAAATTAGCTTCTGACTCGTTGGCAACTGCCTTTGCCAGGAGCGTTTTTCCTGTGCCAGGAGGGCCGAAGAGGAGCACTCCTTTGGGGGGCTCAATGCCGAGTCTCTCAAAAATTTCTGGGTGTTTTAATGGGAGTTCAACCATTTCTCTTACTTTTTTTACTTCCTCTTGAAGGCCTCCAATATCTTCATAATTGACGTCTGGTTTTTTTTCATCAGAAATTTCAATGGCTTTTGGATTCAGGATGAGTTCTGTAGATTCAGTGATGATACAGGGCTGGTGAGGCGAGGTCGAGACGATGACGAATTTTGTTTGCAGACCGAGGCCAAAGTTGCCTTGGAAATTGCCAAAGGCTTCTGCGAAAATGTCGTTGAAAAAGTCCATATCCCCCATAATATCTCTTCTTCTTTGCGTGCCCCCAAGAACGACAATATCTCCTTTTGAGACAGCTCTTCCTAGCAAGCCACGTTTGAAGATCTCTGGGTCGCCTTGGACAGTGATGTTTTTTTGGAAGGGAGCGATCGTGACTTTTTTAGCTTCTTTGATATCTGCCTTCTTGATCAAGACAAGCTCGCCAATTCCTGTTTTTGCATTTCTTCTGATGATTCCATCGATTCTAATGATAGGTTCTCCGATATCGGTTGGATAGGCTCTGTCTACAATTGCTGTAGTCTCTCGTCCACTTTTGATGATAATGACGTCACCTCTTTTCAAATTAAGCCGTTTCATGATCTCAGTGTCTATACGGGCGATGCCTTTGTAGGCATCATCCTGCAGGGCTTCTACAACCTTTAACTTAAGTTCGTTGGTCATTTTTTTATTTTAAGATTTTTTGGCTGTAATTAATTTGACTTTAGTCAATATTAATATCTGTTCTTTTAGTTACTTCACCTTGTGAAGTTGGATATTCTGCACCGCAAGGTGCTCATATAGCTAATCCAGCCTGAAAATATTTATTTTCCATTGTTATAGTGTATTAAAATATCTATTCTTCTTCATCCTCGTCTTTAGTTTTTAGGCGATAGCGTTTTTGATGTTCGCTTTCCTTTTCCTCTTCATCTGTAAAACTTAAGGAAAGTCTTTTTGCGTCCTCAAAGCAGAGGCGGACCATGTCGTTCATGATTCTTTCTTGTTCTTGCATGAAGTGAATGATTTCTTTGGGAATAGAGACAGCATAGCTGTTTCCTACTATTCTTAGCTTGACGTGGAAGGTTCTGTTTTTAAGATTATTGAATTGATCATACTCCTGCTGATCTCGCGGATGGATAATACGCTCTCCGCAATTGTCACATTTTACTGCCCTCAAGACAAAACCGTTTTTTTCTATTTCTATGTGCTTCATCTTGAGATGGCAGTGATTGCACATGATTGTAGTGTCGAAGATGTCTTTCATTTTTCCTCTTAGGAAGATTTGTTGTAATCTCCTTGCATATTTTTAAGTGACTGGTGGCTTATATTTAGATACTCTTTCATGGCTTGTTCGTATGCGGGAGAAGTTCCTTGGTATGAAGGTTGGCGCATTGAGTAGGATGCTTGCGGGCTTAAGCGATAACCTGCCTGAGGTTCATAAACATTGTTCATTTTTCTATTTCCTTATGTATATACACGTTGTGTATACACTCCTATTTAAAGTTTTCGGTTTGTTTGAGTTTTGAGTATCATTTTGAAGGGAGCCAAATAAGAAAAAATAATTTTTTGTATATAATTTATATAGCTTTAAAATTTTATGAAAGGTAAATTTAACTCGTCTATCGCAATCTAAATAACGTTTAGCATCTGTATTTTATTCAAAGTCTTTCTCGCAGAAATACGAAAAATTACTGCTGAAAGTAAACCCATACAAGTTAATTTTTTGCCTCATTATCAATGAATAGGGCAATATAAATTATAGTAGTTTTAATTAAAAGTGCAGTAATTAGCAATTTCGTTGAAAGTGGATAAGCTGT
>CAYJRI010000101.1:0-4243 GCA_964372435.1 Candidatus Woesearchaeota archaeon
ATTTAGGGAATGTCCTCATGAGGCATTTACTCCAGGAAGGGAGTATTGGAACTTGGAGAGATAACTTAATGTACAGGGAAGAGGCTTCTATTTTTCCCCTGGCTGCTAACAAAAATTTCCACTTCATCTTTGGAGATGTGAGAGATGAGCGATTGCTACGAGAGCATATCCCGGGGCATGATACGATTATTCCTTTAGCTGCCATCGTTGGAACTCCTGCGTGTGACTCCCGACCATTTGATGCAGAGACTATTAATCGAGATGCAGTTTTATCAATCAATCATATCCGAAGCCGTGACCAGAGACTTGTCTTTCCTAACACGAATAGCGGCTATGGCACCAGAACAGGACAATATAACTGTGATGAGGAAACCCCGCTTGAACCTATTTCCCTCTATGGTGTAACAAAATGTGCTGCTGAGAAAGGCCTTCGCGACTCTGATAAGGATTCTGTGATTTTCAGATTGGCAAGTGTTTTCGGCATTTCTCCAAGAATGCGCCTTGATCTTTCTTTCCATAAGATGGTGGTTGATGCTCTTACAAATAAGGCAATGGTTCTCTCAGAAGGGAACTATACGAGAAATTATGTTTACATCGGCGATATTGCCCGCGCTTTTCACTATGCCCTTGCCCACTACGATGAAATGAAGGGCAATGTTTATAACCTTGGCTCAGATCAGGCGAATACTTCTAAGCGCGATCTTGCTCAGATGGTAGCGTCTCATGTGCCAGGAGTTGCTATTTATGAAAATGACCTTGAAAAGGACCAGGATAGAAGAAATTATTTGGTTTCTAATGAAAAATTAAGAAAGGCTGGTTTTGAGGCAACTACCTCGCTTGATGACGGAATTGAAGAAGTTATTAAAGGGGTATCTATCATGCTTCGGAATAATCCGCATCGAAATCTTTGATGCTGAGAAGTGCCTTTAGAACTATGAAGTCTCTCATTATTACTGATCCTGAATATTCCTTTCTTTCAGTAGCCGGTAAGCCGCTTTTAGAATATCAGATCAATTTCTTAAAAGAGCAGGGAGCAACGGAAGTTTTGATTCTTTATAACGATATGCTAGAAAGAATAGAATCTTATTTTGGATCTGGTTTGCGATGGAATATCGATATTACTTATATTGAAGATCCTCTTCAGAATACGGTAATAGCTCTCAAAAAAGCTGAGAAGTATTTGCGCGATACTTTTGTTGTCCTAAGAGGCGATTCTTATGTGCAGTTTCCTCTTCAAGATTTGCTTTCTTTTCATAAATCAAAAAAATGTATCGCGACGATATGCACGATCAAAACCGATCCCTTGCATGAACCTGGAACGGTCTATGTATTTGAACCTGAAATTTTTAAGTTTATTGATAAGCATAAGCCACTCTCTCTTGAAGAGGATATTTTTCCTGTATTGACAAGCCAACAAGGCATCTCGGTTTATGAGAGCAAGGGGTATGTTGTTGATTTCAGAAAAACAGAGGCATTGTCTCAGTTTAAAAAAGAGATTATCCAAAATTTAACCTTAACTGAGCATCATACTTTGGCAGATGCTCTTGCAAAAATGAGTAAGAGTGAAATTAACTTAATTATTGTGGCCGATCAAGACAAAAAAATGAAAGGAGTTCTTACGGATAGGATTATTAAAAGATTCCTTCTTGAGGGTGGAGATCTTGGGGAGAATATCATGCGGGCTGTGGTAAGAAATCCTATTGTGGCAAGAATAACTGACGATAAAGAGAAAATTGAAGAACTGCTCTTTAGAGGCATCAATAGCCTTCCTATCCTCGATGATGAAGAAAGAGTTTTTGATGTAGCGTTTCGCTTAGAAAAACTTGAGAAGAAAAGTTTTCCTATAGTGCGGGGAAAAGCACCTCTGCGTGTCAGCTTTGCTGGGGGAGGGACAGATCTTCCCTATTTTTTTGAGAAATATGGGGGGGCGGTTCTCAGTGCTACTATTGACAAATACTGCTATGCAACTGTAGTGAAGCGTGCAGATAAAAAAATTATCATTGATTCTGACTTAACAGAAGGGGTTGACATCGAAGTTGAGTCCATTGATAATTTAGTCTATAATGGAAAATTCGATCTCATTAAAGCAATTATCAATATTATGAGGCCTCATTTCGGATTTGAGCTCTATCTCCATAATGATATTCCACCTGGAAGAGGTCTTGGATCCTCTGCAAGTGCTGCGGTTCTTGTTGCAAGTATTCTGAATTATTTTATGGATTCTAATTTAAGCAATTATAAAATCGCGGAGATTGCTTATAAAGCAGAAAGGGATGAATTAAAAATTAAAGGCGGGTGGCAGGATCAGTATGCAACAGTCACTGGGGGATTTAATTTTATGGAATTTGGCTCTGATAAAACTCTTATTTATCCTTTGAGGCTTAAAGATGAGGTTGTTCATGAATTGAAGAGCCGCTTACTTCTTTGTTATGTAGGAAAATCGCATTCCTCAACAGAAGTTCATCAGAGCCAAGAGTCAAATTTTAAACAAAATGAGGAGCATGTTGTTGCAAATCTTACCCGCATCAAACAGATTGCACTTGAGATTCGAGATGCTCTTTTGACCAATAATCTTGAGTCTTTTGGAAAATTGCTTCACGAATCATGGGAGCACAAGAGAAAACTTGCTACAAATATGTCAGACAGCAGAATTAATATCCTCTATGAAACCGGTCTTCAGCACGGGGCTTACGGGGGGAAATTATTAGGAGCTGGTAATGGCGGTTATCTGCTCTTTTTCTATCAGCCCAAAAGGCGAAATGAGCTCAAGAAGACATTAGAGAAAGCAGGGGGAGAAGTTATGGATTTTAACTTTGATTTTCAGGGCACTGTCTTTTGGCCAGTTAAGAATAAGTTCTGATCTGTCTTTATTCATAAACTCTGCTGTAAGGGCAATCTCTTTCTGCGTTCATTGAGAGGATATTTGATCAAAGAATTCATACGGGTTTTTGAGTATACGAATATTTTTAAAATCGCTCTCTCATAAAGGTGAGTGGTATTCTTCGATGAATCTGTGGCGCAGCAACGTGGTGAACAAGAGATTCTTTTAGTGAGAATTCCCCGAGTGAAGGGAAAGCGGAACGGGAACCATGGCTTTGATATTGAGTTCTTTCTTCCTGAGCCACAGGTCCAGAGTTATACCGATCGCAGGGAGGGGAGGATCGTTCTTGAACATGGGCAAAATCTACTGGAAAAACTCTTAAGCATGGGAGAGGAAGAAACGAAAATATTTGGGCACGGAATCAGGGGAATGGCAGGAGGTATTGTTTATGTCTCTGAAGGAAGTTTCATCCTCCAAGAAAAATCCTACCCAAGATCTGGCGATAAATACCTCTCATGTTTTTCAGGTCTTTCAAGCTCCCTGCAAGATATTAAGAATCCCCGAAGAATCATTGCACGAGAAGGAGTTGAAGAGTTATTTATACAACAACCTTCATGTGAAAAAGGATATGTCCCGGGAATTGACACTTCTTCTTTCTTTGCAGGAAGATGTACTGAAGACGATATCTTTTCTTGGACAAAAGAAGCAGTGCATAAGATGAGGGCAAAAGATGGCGGGCGTCAACTTCGTTGTATGACCTGGAGCTCTTGTAGGATTGCAGTAAGAGGGGAAAGAGATACGTTCACGCTCAAAGATGCTTATGGAAACCTTCTTGATACTTTCCCCTGTATTCTTGATCCCAATCCTCACGCGAATGGTATTGAAATTTTGAAGATTGTAGAACTTTATGATCTTCCCAAAGACACGCATTTTTCTGAAGCAGAGTTTGGAAATCGTGTGGTGGTTGTTCCCTTCCTCCAACTTCGGGATATGTGGAGAAATTGGGGGAAACCTCTCCTATTGAAATCCTATCTTCCTTCGGGAGAGGTAAAGGAATGTGAGTATCTAGGGTGGTGTGATTCACTTGTACAAAATGTAGGGATGAGCCTTGGTCTTATCCAAGGCCAGGTACGATTTGATTATAAACAGTATGGGGAGAAATCAACTTAAGTTTTCGAGTTCATGTTTATTCCCTTTGGGAAAGTTTATTTTTTTAGCATTTATCAAACAATATAAAGAAATATACAAAAATTTAATAAATAACGAGTTAACTCCATTACCTCCTAAAAATGAACAGGGCAATATAAATTATAGTAGTTCGAGTTAACTCCATTACCTCCTAAAAATGAACAGGGCAATATAAAAAATAGGTGATTGATACATTTTAGCACCAAAAAGGCTTATAATTAAGCAAAACTACGA
>CAYJRI010000102.1:0-4241 GCA_964372435.1 Candidatus Woesearchaeota archaeon
ATGAGGCAGATGCCTTGACTCGTGAGGCGCAGCAAGCTCTTCGAAGGACCATGGAGAATTTTACAAATACCTGCAGGTTTATCTTGTCTGCTAACTACTCATCAAAGATTATTGATCCTATTCAAAGCAGATGCGCTGTTTTTCGATTTAAGCTTCTTGGGAGGAAGGATATGGATCTTATTGTGAAGAGAATTGCAGAGGCTGAGAAGATCGAGGTTTTAGAGAATGCTTTAGAGGTTATTTATGAGGCGAGCGGCGGGGACTGCAGGCGGGTGATTAATCTTCTGCAAAGCACTGTTGCAGTTTCTTCCCGCATTACCCAGGAACTGATCGAGACGATTGTTTCTACTGCGAAGCCAGCTGATATTAAAGTTGTCTTAGAGTATGCTCTTGCAGGGGATTTTGTGAAGGCGAGAGAGCGGTTATTGGAGATTATGCTGAATGATGGCCTCTCTGGACAGGATGTCATTAAGGCGATGCAGAAAGAAATCTGGAATTTGCATATTGACCCTTCGATGAAAGTTGAGCTCATTGCGAAGACAGGTGAGATTGAATTCCGCATGACAGAAGGAAGCGACGAGTTTATTCAGCTTGAAGCTCTGCTTGCCCAGTTTATCCTTGCGGGGAGGGGAAAATTTTAAATATTCCTACCTCCATTGAGAGGAGGGAAAAGATGATGTTGAATTTTATTATTGTTGAGAAGTTTTTTGAGGGGGAAGATGGTATTGAATTTCACTGAAAAATATCGTCCTCAAAGCTTTGCCGAGGTGAAAGGACAGGATCTTTTTGTTGAGCGATTGAAATATTTTTACCAGACTTTTGGAGCGCATAAGAAAGCTATTATTTTCCATGGGCCTCCGGGAACAGGAAAGACAACCTTGGCGCATGTTTTGGCAAAAGAGCAGGGGTGTGAACTGGTTGAGTTGAATGCCTCTGACTTGAGAAACAAGGAGCAGTTAGACAGGATTCTTAGGGCAGCCTCTGAGCAAAAATCCCTTTTTTCAAAGGGAAAGATTATTCTTGTTGACGAGGTTGATGGAATTTCAGTTGCAGATCGAGGGGGGCTTCCTGAGTTGCTTGCCATCATTGAGAAAAGTTCTTTTCCCATTGTGATTACTGCAAATGATATTTGGCAGCAGAAGTTCAGTCTTCTTCGAAAGCGGTGTGAACTTCTTCAGTTTAAGGAGATTGACTATCGCGTTGTTTATAGCCTCTTAAGAGATATTGCGCAGAAGGAAGGAATTCATTTGGAGGATGCGACATTGAAGGGTATTGCGATCAAAGCTCGAGGAGACATTCGGGCTGCCTTGAATGATTTGCAATCAGTGAAAGAATCACTTGCGTCGCTTGGAGAGAGAGACAAGAAGGAAGATATTTTTGATGTTTTGCGAAGAATTTTTAAGGAGGCTTTTACTGAGGAGATGCTCGAGCTGTTTGACAAGACGCATCTTACCCTAGATGAGGTTTTTCTTTGGATTGAAGAGAATTTGCCCTATGAATATGAAGGTGAGGAATTAGCTCGGGGATTTGAGATGCTCTCTCTTGCAGATGTTTTCCGCGGGAGGATTATCAAGAGGCAACATTGGAGGTTTGTTCTTTATCAAAATATCTTTCTTAGCGCAGGTATTGCCCTTGCGAAAAAGAATCCTCGGGCAGGGTTTACTCTCTATAAAAAACCTGTGCGCGTGCTTAAGATCTGGATGGCGAATCAGAAGCATGCGAAAAGAAAAGCATTATCTGCGAAATATGCAAAATATTTTCATATTAGCAAGGAAAGAGCTTTTCAGGAGTTTTATTTTATCTCTCTTTTGATTGGAGAGGAGACAGCAAGGCAGATGAATCTTGAAAATGATGATTTCACTTACATTGAGGAGATCAAGGCAAGGTTCAGGGGAAAGGTTGGTGATGTAAGTGTTGTGCCTCAAAAGAACCCAGTATCAGATAGCCCAAGAGGATAAGACATATCCTAAGACCTTTTCTTCTCGTAATTCCCCCATTCTCAATGTACAAATATCAAATAAAAACAAGAATAAGTCTCTTTATCAATAATCTTCAACGTCTTCTTCCTCGGGTTCTGTTTCTTCTGCAGATTCTTCAAGAACTCCAGGTTCTTCTTTACCTTCCTCGGGTTCTTCCTCTTTTTCTGTTTCTTCTGTTGTTTCTTTCAGTGCTTCTCTGCTTTCTTCACCATGCTTAATGACTTCAAGCTTCCCAAATTTACCTGTGGTAAGCTGGTTCTCTCCCTTGAATTCATTGACAAAACCGTTTGTGACGCGTACGGTGTCGCCAACATGGACATTGTCTATATCGGCATTCCATAGAGTCAGCTTGATGCTTCCGCTATCGTCTTCGATAACTGCATTGGTGACTCGTAAATCTCTTCCGAACTTATTGAAGGCTCGTGGTTCTTCTATACTTTTTACAACTGCTTCCAAGTTGACGCTGCCCTGTCTTGCACGCAAGTCAGAAATCTTCATTTTTGCTTCCTCATCATAATAAAAAAAGGTTATTTAAATCTTTCTCATGATGATTTCCTCGCTTTTTAGAGTTTATCTTTTTCATAGTTTTTCCTTCTTTTTTAAAGATTATCCGCAAAATCCTTCAATATTTTTGTCGTCTACGCCAGGGCCGAATGCTGCAGAGGGATTTTCAGTTGGTAATTCCTGAGAACATTCTGCCGGCTTTGTGGTGAAGGTCCCGCAGAAGATATCGCGCGCAGTTGATGGATCACGAGGGAAGAATGCAACGGCTTTTCCATTGAGCATGAGAGTAGGTGATTTCTCTACGTTATATGCTTTACTTTGCTTTGAGTCGTTGAGATAATATTGCAGTGCTTTATTTTTGATGCAGGACTCTACTTTGGCTGCATCGATTCCGCTGGTTTTGATGCAGTCCCCTGGTTTGTCTGAGTTGAGGAAGCATCTCAAGTAAGGGAAGAATTTTCCTGGTTGCTCTTCTCTTATACAGATCTGCCTTTTGTTTTCCTCATCTTCTTTTGCGCCTTGGAGCATGTAGTGCATGTATTTTATAGTAAAGTCGATTTTGTTGCCTAAGGCGTCTACTGCAGGAATGATACCTTTTTCTGCTTGAAGCGTATAGGGGCAGAGTGACATGACAAAGAGCTCTACTTTGGGTTTACTGGATTTGCCCACGGTCACTGTTGGTTGAATAGTAATCTCCTCTGTTGTAGTGTCTTTTTCCGCTGATTCATTGTCTTCAGCTGTTTCTTCAAGATCGAGTTCTGCTTTTCGTATCCAGTTCCCATTGGGGAGGCGGATGAAGGCGAGGTCTTTGGTTGTGAAAATGAGAAACTCGCGATCAGAGAATTTGTAGGTGATTTCATAGAGATCTTCTTTTTCTTCTATTGATTCTGGTTCTAATTCGATTCCAAAGACATTATTCAGAAGGGCAGCAACTTCTTGAGCTGCAACATTTTTTTCGACACTTTTTGCTGTTGTAAGATCTCTGGATAAAAGCATTCCGAGAACAATGGAAAGGATGAGGAGGAGAATGGTTGCAAACATCCAGGGAGTGCTGGAATTTGTGTTTTTCTGAGCCTGAAGAGGTTGGGTTCCTTTGGGCATCTCGGCAGTTACTGGTTTTTGTTGGGTGGTTTTTATTGTCTTTTCTTCTTTTGCTCTTTCTGCTTTTGCTTTGATTTCCTTCTTTTGCTCTTCTGGCATGTCTGTTCAATAAGAAGAAGGTATAAAAATATTGTTGTATGCAAATATAGCCTTTTATTATGTCAGAATTGAAAACCACACACTTTAGTGTGTGGTAGTATCTTGGGTTTTCAATTCTGAGCATCCCAAAAACACATGCCTGTCACAAACCCAACCCTTTAGGGTTGGGTGGCATGTGTTTTTCTGATCAGGAAAAACCAGAAGACTCCGCTTTTTAATGCGGAGATGAATGGTGGTTTTTCATGAGCCTAAAAATTTTCGTGTAAAAGAAAAATTCCGATCAGACTTCGTTTTTTAAAACGGAGTTAGGAATTTTTCAGGAAATTTTTATGATTGTAGGTCGAAATAGTGAAGATGCTTTTCGTGATAGGGAGGATTGTAGGAATCGAGGGATTCGGTTTTCTCACCGAGGCAGCTTTCATTGGCTGATAAAAGGTTCATTTGATGCAAGAGGCACATGCCTTTTTCTCGAAAAAGGGTTATTTAAAGGTTTGGAAGAAACTGGCTTTGCGTATTAATTAATCCTTTTTATGAGATTTGTAGAAATTAAAAACATCT
>CAYJRI010000103.1:0-3143 GCA_964372435.1 Candidatus Woesearchaeota archaeon
TCCAAAATGCAATTGACAAAGATGTAAAATTTTGATTCAGTACAGCAGGATTTCCTATATTAATAAAATCATTAATCCCATCAAAACTAAATCCTCCCCCATATCTTCCTGCTAATGTCCAATTAGGACAGCTTGCTCCAGAGCAAGTTCCATTATTCCCGTAACGAGAAACATCCACAACAAATGTATCATTCTCCCCTAAAGAAGATCTATTATCCATGTTCATCATTAACGTCAATGAATCATTATAAAAACTAAGGTTTCCTCCCTGCAGCCTATAGAGAACACTCTCCAAAGGTGCAGCGCTCGCAATACTTGCATTAATAAAAATATTTTTCTCACTTAAAGATTGATGAGGCGGGGTAGGATCAACAAAGAAAATTTCAGGGGCACCAAGTGGAGTAAAAAGAAACAACAAATTTCTATTCTGAGAGAGATTCCAAGACTGGCTTGCAGCAGTACTATCCAAACGATTGGCAAAAAAAGTATAGTTAGAAAAATGCGTAAACTGGCTCCCTACACTAACATTCTCCTGAACATATTGCAAAAGAACCTTTCGAGGAATTCTTCCATCCCCCCCTGTCAAAGCTGAAAAGTGCAGCATACCATTCCGATCCAACGCACTTACATTAGTGCCAGAAGTATTAGTTCCATTCGTATAACGAGTATACGCCCCTAGATACCAATGCACATGGAGAGTGCCATTCGCTTCTGGTGGCCAGCTTTTCTTGTTTAAGCTCACGTTGGTAAAATTCCATACTCCCCCATTGACACTTGCAGAAATCCCCAAATCAGGAGCAAGGGGATCCAACGCCTCAAGCACACCATCTAAAAGGACGAACTCAGCAAACCCTATAATGCTTAAAGCTCGTGCATTCGCCCCATTTGTTTTTGCGTATACATTCTTAAAACTTATATTTGATCCTATCACTCTCACAGCGCTTGCAGAACTTCCTCCTGTTTCAATGCTGATATTCTCAAAAACATTATGAGAATCTTGAACCTGCAAACCCCAACCACTTGTCAATCCAGAAGAAGTTGTAACCTGCATATTCCTGACCTTATTAAAATTTGATCCAGAGCTGATATAAAATGCCCGGATATTTTCAGATGAAGTACCGGTAATATAAATGTCATTATTATCAAAAAAGCTATAATCAACATCAAAATTAAGATAAATTCCATTCACTGTTGCAGAAGTGCTCACATTGATAGAGTTTCCTGTTACGTTATGAGAGCTCAAAGGACCATTCAGATGAATCCCATGACTTCTATTTCCAAAAGTAAAAACAGAATTATTAAAAATCAAATTAAAGTTAGCATTGCTAAAACCAGCTGTCGAATCTATAAGAATGCCCTCGCTTCTATTCCCAAAGGTTAAGAGCGTATTATTCCCAATATGCGTTCTACTCGCATCAAGAAAATAAAGAGCAGGGCTATCAGAATTATTTGATCCTTCCCGAATTTTACAATTTCTTATAATGCTGCCATTTGCTCCAGCAGAATATACGCCATATCCTGGCCCGGCTAAAGAGTAAGTGATTTCATACCCATGACAATCAAGAGTAATATCGTCAGCAGTAATGGTAAAACAGGTCCCTGGAGAAGAGACATTTTCAGTTAGCTCATAAACAAGATTCGGAATACTTAACGTAGGACATGAGCTTGGCGAAGTAAAAACAAAAAGAAGATCCCTGCTTGCTGACATATTCCACGACTGACTAAAGTTTTCTCCATTGAAGCTCGCATTAAACGTATAATTCGAGTAAAAAGTCTTCAGACCATTCTCATCCCGAAGGTACTCAAGTAAAACTTGTCGAGGAATTCTCCCATTAGATCCCGTAAGCAAGCTAAATTGCGGAATCTGCCTCATGTCCCAACCACTCACATTCACGTCAGACGCAAAAGAAGTATTGGTATATCGAGCAAAAGCATCCAGATACCAAGAAGCAAAAACCAACAAAGAAGAGAATGAATCATAAGAAACTCCTTGATTCCCAAGAGTCGTATTGGTCAACTGCAAAGTTCCGTTCGCCGAAGTAGTGATGATATCAAAGGCACTTCCGTCAGAAGCATTGATCACAGAGTCTACAAATGCGAGGGTATGATTGCCGGCATTGATAGAAACACCATGCGCTCCAGATCCATAAGTCTCAATCCTTGCGCCAGTAAAAGTGGTATTAAACGTGAAAGGGTTCGTCGCAGGAGGATTAAAAACAACTCCATAACTTCCAGGTCCGAAAATGAGAATCGTATCGTTCTCAATGTGATTATTTCGTGCTGCCTGACTAAACCGATACCCTGCGCTTCCTAAGGAGAGGCTAAAAATAGTATTATAAGCAAAAGTATTGTTTGATGCGCCAGCAGTAGGAATGTTAATAGCATCGCTGCCTAAAGCATCTGACAAGGGATCAAGAATGAAAATCTTATTACCAGAAATAAAGTTATAAGCAGCTCCCCCAGAAAAGGAGATAGCATCAGTGCCTCCACCAGGCGCAGTGTTGATCGTAATATTATTTGAAGTAATGTTATGAAAAGAACTTGGACTAGCGCTGCTCCCATCAAAAAGAATGCCTACAGAGGAAGAACGATTGACAAGAATAGTGGTATTAAAAATCGTCCCATTCACAGCCCGAGAAATGCGAATGCCGCGATTATTCGCTCCTGTCGACACCTCACGAATCAGAACATTCTTAATTACTGTAGTATTCGCCCCCTGAATATCTATCCCAACAGTGCTCCCAGAAGAGGAAGTGAGATTCACGGAAAAACCAGCCCCGTCTAAAGTAACATTGTTCGCAGTAATATTGAAGCAATTTCCACCAGAAAAAACATCATTCGCCAACACATATTCTGTATGCTCCACACCCAAGACTCCGCAGGCACTCACAGGAGTCACTGCAACACCCACACTTAATCCCGTAAGCTGCTTTCCAACAAAATACAAAACAGGCACAATCACAAGCAAGAGCAAGACCACCCCAAGTAGGAAACCACCTTTTTTCATATCCTTAAAAGAAGAAAGAGATTTATAAATATAGGCATCAAAATTACTTTCAGTATTTGACAGAAGAAAGAAATCGAGAAGTATAGGCATCAAAATTACTTTCAGTATTTGACAGAAGAAAGAAATCGAGAAGTAT
>CAYJRI010000103.1:3243-4192 GCA_964372435.1 Candidatus Woesearchaeota archaeon
AGGCATCAAAAACAATAATTAGAAAAGAAGATATAGGTTATTTGTCGAATGAACCTTATTTCTGGATAAGACAACTATATTAGAAAAGAGAAAAGTATATAAACCGCATACCCTTGGAGGAGATATGTTGAAAATAAAAAGAGTAAGTGAAGTCATCGGAAAGAAAGTTTTCACAGACACAGGAGATTTCTTTGGCGTTGCAGAAGAAGTTAACCTCGCTGAAAACAAAATTGACGGCTGGCGCATCAAAGTAGACGGTTCAGTAGGGTATGTCCTAGGAGGAGCAAAAGGCGTCATCATCCCACACCAATTTATCAAAGCAATTGGCGATGTCGTTGTCGTAAGTCGAAGTGCCCTCCCGGTACGAGAAGACGCTGAATAAAATGACCAATCATACCATCCTGTCATCTGACCTAGTGCGAAATCTCATTCTCCCCTTCCTCCTGATCTTTGCAGTAGTATTTGCAATCCTAGAAAAATCAAAAATTCTAGGAGAAGACAAAAGACAAGTCAATGCTATTGTCTCCTTAGTAATAGCTCTTCTCACCATCACCTTCGCCTCAGCAGTCAACATCATCAATAATCTCATCCCTTTCCTTGCAGTAGCCGTAGTCATTATCCTTGTTTTTATGGTGCTCCTCGCTTTTGTCGCATCAGGAAAAGAAGGTCTCCAACTACACACTGGAGTCAAAGCAGCCTTAGGCATTATCATTGCAATTGCAGTCATCATCGCAATCCTCTTTGCCACCAATACCTGGGACACAGTCTATGATTACATTGCAGGAAAAAGCCAAAGTAGTTCTGTAGTTACTAATGTCATCTTTATCCTTGTCATCATCGGTGCATTAGTATGGGTCCTCCTTTCAGGAAAGAAGAAAAAAGAAAGTTAACCAAATCAGAAAAAAGTGTGCCACCCAACCCTAAAGGGTTGGGTTTGTGACAGGCATGT
>CAYJRI010000104.1:0-4163 GCA_964372435.1 Candidatus Woesearchaeota archaeon
GAGGGGTTTATCTTTTTGCAAGTGATGACAACTCTTTTTCTGATGTTCATATTGGGGATAGTTCTGCTGATACGAGTGTTTATCTTGCGAATTCGGGAGGTAAAGCTATTTCTGGATTTACGAAAGAGCATGATGCAGCTGAGCATTATCCCGTCATGGTGATTTCAACAGGAACTGCCCAGACTTCTGGTAATCTTTTTCAAGATTTTTTTGTTGGGGAGGATCAGGATATTTACTCTAGGACAGGACATCTTTCCTCTAATTTCGAGAACATTTTTCGTAATGTGAATTATGATAAAGAAATTCTTACCTCTCCTGATGGGAGGAATGAGATTCAGAGAGAATGGTGGCTTGAGATTTATGCTTTTGAAGGAGAAGAACCTGTTGAAGCAATTGTGGAGATCCAGGATAATTTTGGGGAGATTCAACATTTTTTGACGTCTCTTGATGGCACGCTTAAGGTTCCGCTTATTGAGTATGTGAAGACTTCATTAAGGAAGGAGCGGCATCGTTATCGTGTGAGTGTTCTTTATCAGGAGCAGCGCATTACGAAGCTGTTGACGATGCGTGGAAATCGTGTCGAGGTTTTTCAGTTTTAATGTTAGGGAGAGATCATTATTCTGATGTCTCCTATGGATGCGAAGAAAATGAAGTTGACCTGGCGGTATTTGAATCGATCTTGCCCCCTATTCCTTGAAAAGGAATTTATCTCCTTGCTTTTCTGCGAGAGCTCTTTTTCTTTGATGTTCCTTGAGAAAGAGATTGATTTTTTCAATGAGGATTTCCTTTATTTCAGAGGTGAGCATTTTTCCTGATTTGTACACCTCTGCTATTTGCTGTAGTTTTTTATCATCCGGTTCGAAGAACATCCTAAGATACTGGAAGGGAATGTCAACTTCCAGATCGGCCCCCTTTTTTCTATGCGCTTCTCTTGTTTCTTGGCCACCAGAGAAGGCGTATTTTTTTATTTTTTTCTCGACTTCTTCGGGAAAGTCTGTGGTGAAGATACTCATTTCTTTTGAAGATGACATTTTCCCTTTGATTCCTGAGAGTGGGGGAAGGAAGAGGCACTGGATTGAAGCTGGTTTGTAATGGCCTAGCTTTGGGAGAATATCCCTTGTTAGGCGGAAGTGAGGGTCTTGGTCAATAGCATGGGGGATGAGGCAGGGGATTTTTCTTTTTGCAATCACTGAGGGAAGGAATGCGGGAACTGCTTGCATGCTGGTGTAGAAGATAGCTCCTATGTTTGACTGATCGTTGAGACCGAAGGATGCTTTTACCATTGAGAAGGTGATTTTCTTTGCGACTTTACATGCTTCTCCATACATGAGGGAAGCATGTTTGGTGTCTATGAGGAAGTGTGTTTTGCTGTGGTTAAATCCTAATGCAATGACGTCAAGCATGTTTTCCTGAAGGTATTTCTGGGATTCTCTGAAGGTAAGCTCTTGCTTAAATAAAAATTTCTCCTCGTCTGGAAAATGAAACCAAAGCTCTGTATCAAACACTTCTTGAAGCCATTTCGTAAATATCCAGGGCATCAGGTGCCCGAGGTGGATTGGGCCGGATGGGGCTCGGCCTGTATAGAGAAAGAATTTGTTTCCTTTTTCATACTCTTCAAGGATCCAGTTGAGATCTCGGTGGGCGAAGAAAATACCTCTCCTCAAGAGGAAATGGAGTTCTTTGGCGTGCTTTCTTATGCGCTCTAGGAGAGAGAGGTCAATTTTAGAGACGCCGAATTGCTGGACGAGTTTTTCATAATCAATTTTTCCTGTTACTTCCCAGGGCGTGACGGTGAATTCTCGTTCTTTTTTCATTTTCTTGAGAAGGAGGAGGGTTACTTAAAGGTTATGCTTGTGAGAAGGAGGTTATTTCTTTTCTTGGATTTTTTTCATAGCTGCCTTTACGTTTTTGATGAGTTGGGACATGCTTTCGTCGAGCTGCTGGCGGTTTTTCGTGCCTGTACAGACGAGTTTGCCATTGCTGAAAAGAAGGAAGGTCGTATTGGGTTCAATGAGTTTGTAGACCAGGCCTGGGAATTGTTCTGGTTCGTACTCTATATTTTCGAGCTCGAGCGCGAGAAGGTTGAGGTTGAGGTTCATGTTGATGCTGCCTGAAGCGACGATATTTTGGACTTCGATTTTTGGTTTTTCGGTGATTTTGACATTGATTTTCTTGAGTTGCCGAATGACTGATTGAATGACTTCTTTGACTTGCGCAATGGATTTCGTGCCTGTACAGACGAGCTTTCCTGATGAGAAGACGAGGACTGCTGATTTTGGTTTTTTTACTCTTAGGACAAGTCCGGGAAATTGCTCGGGGTTGTACTCAGTGTTGCTTTGGGTTCTTGCTAGTTTGGTTAAGGAGACAGGTTTTCCTAAGGCAGTGGTGGCAACAATGTTTTGGATTTTAAGGGAGGAGTCTGGCATATTTGTTTATAAAGAGGGGGATTTATAAAGCTATCGAGTTTTGAGGCTTCGTTGAAAATCTTCACGAACAAGTATGCCATGATTCTTTCAGAATCGTGCCTCCTGAGGAGAGGTTGGCATCCCTGTTCTTCAAATTGGGAAGAAAAGTTTTTAACAGAACTGAGTTTTGCATTGACGCAAGGTTTTTAAGCGAGCCCTGCGACAAAATTCTATGAAGGGACGATTGCCTGTTCAGGAATTGCGTTTAGGGAAAGGTCAAGAAGAAAGGTGTGCTTGTGGCAAGCTTTTGAGCCAGTGTGAGTGTGAAGAGGGATGCAAGGGCGGGCCTCGCGATGGATGCTGCGGTGGCGGGTGCTGTCACCATTCATAGGAACCCTCTTTTTTACTATAATTTCTAAAGATATTTTTGGCTCACTTCTTTAAGCTTTAAGCGAGACCCTGCAATATCTTACTTACATATGGCCCATCTTTTTTATATCCAAGTTTTTTGATATAGTATTCTTTGACGCCGATGCCTGCAATGACAATGATTTTGTCTTTTCCCTGTTGTTTGCAGATTTCTTCTGCTTTATGCATGAGTTTTTTTCCATATCCTCGATGCTGCTGGGCTTCTGAGTTAGGATGCGGATCTTCTTTCAAGGGAAGGGCTTGGGAGAAGACATGGAGTTCTCTGATTATTGCTGTTTGTGGGGTGCTTTCTTTTCTGAGGGATTGGGAAGGGAATCTTAATCTGCAAAAACCTACGAGAGCATTATTCTCTTTATCTTCTAATGAAATAAAAAATTCTTTTCCTTCATTGGCATCGTATTCTTCTGCGAGAAGCTCTGGATTTTCTACTTTTCTCCTTCCTGATTCCCGGCAGCGAATGCATTGGCATTGAATTCCTTTTTCCTTACAGATTTCTTCTACTCTCTGTCTTAGATTTGTTTGGATCGGGCCTGCTGAGATGACTGTGGAAGGAATGTCTCTTTGGATGCGCATGATTCTGCAATATTTTGGAATGAAGCGTTTTATTTCAGCGATGATGTCTGCTGTTTCTTCTATGGTAGGGGGGGCATATTGTCCTGCTTTCCATTGAGCATACAAGAATGTGCCTGGAAGGACAAGGCAGGGATAAATTTTGAGCATGTCGGGACGATATTCGGGATTTTCAAAGAGTTCTTGGAATTCTTTTATTGTGATTTCTTTGGTTTGACCTGGGAGGCCGAGCATCATGTGGGCATTGATTTTGAATCCAAGATCCTTTAATGTTTGGAGAGATTTTTTGGTGTCATCAAGGGTATGGCCTCTGTGCGTGAGTTTGAGGATATTGTTGTTGAGGGTTTGGATTCCAAGCTCAACTCTTGTGCAGCCCAGTTCGAGGAGTTCATTGCCCTGCTTGATGAGTCCCCAATCTGGTTTTGTTTCTATAGTAAGGCCAATACATCTTATTTGAGAAGTTTCATTTCTCTCTTGTTCTTTTTCGAGGGTTGTTATCGAGGTATTTTTGATTTGGAGAAGTTTTTCTTGGATTTTTCTTGTTCTCTCTTCGCTTTTGATGTTTGAAGGAAGGAGGAAGAATTTTTTGAATTTTTGAATTTGGAATTTTTTCTCTTTATAGAACAAGGAGGAGAAGTCGTTCATGGCTTGGAGGATGTATTTCACTGTATATTCTTGATATTCTTTGGAAAGTGCTGGAAAGGTGCCTCCTTGGATGATGACTTCTGCTTTTTCAGGAGATTGATTGAGGCAGAGGTA
>CAYJRI010000105.1:0-4137 GCA_964372435.1 Candidatus Woesearchaeota archaeon
TTAAAGACTATCAATCTATTAACATGACTCCAAGGCAATTAAAGCTCAAAAAGAAACAAATCATAGAAAAAATAAAAGAATCGTAATCATAACGGGGCGAGAGCGCCGCAGCCCTCGCCCCATCATCCCAGCCGAAGCGGGATGATCATGAATAATAAGAATACCAAAAGAGGAGATTAAAAACATTACTTATTTTTTCGATGTGGAAAATGATGAAACCCAATCAAAAAGAAAATAACAGCGGCAATAATGCCGGCAACTCCAATAGAGTAAGCAATAGCAGTTAAGAATAATCTCATAATCACCAAACTAAAAATCAATGCAGCAAATGCTGTCCGGAAATACGCGAGCATGGTTCTCTCCCTCGCCAAGAGCGTCCTTTCCTCTGCAAGATCTTGCACCTTGCTGCCTTTCCTCGAAGCACCTCTCTTCATCCTCTCAAAAGGAAAAACCTATTTATATTTCTTTCTCTTAAACTAAAAATGGACTTATTTCTCACTGCATCAGTCCGCAAAAAAAAGAAAAGCTGCAAACCTAAGAAAACAGAATTCTGAGTCAATAGAATTATTCCCAAACTTCAAGAGGAGAATACGCACAAAGATGATTTCTACATGTAATATCTGTTTGTTGGGGAATTAGACAATCCTTAAAGCACCCCTGAGTGCATTGGCCTTTATACATCTTAACTAAACCCATCAAATTTTCAACTTCAGCATTTTTATTGTAAAGTAAATAACACCCTAAGTTACATCCGTTAAAATCCAAATTGATTTCACAATCTTCATCCATCTCGCAATAATTAACCTGATTCGCTAAAGCTTGAATATTCTCTAATAGCGTATCGCAAGAAGGAGTAGCGTAAAAATTATTTTTTACAATAAGATAAACAACGAGAATAAATAAGATTGAAATAATAAATAAAGAAAGCATTAAAGTAAATGTTAATTCTTTTTTAATTTTCTCTTTTTTCTTCATTTTTTATAATCTTATCTTTTTCTTTTCAATTTTTCAACGAAAATAAAGTTTATAATCTTTCCAATTCTAGGAATCTGACGAAGATTGCTTACATCCATGATAAAGATGGGCCTGCAAGGATTCGAACCCTGCCGAAACGGTCCGAAGCCGTTTATGCTATCCACTACATCACAGGCCCTTGAAATAAGGAGAAAAAGTAAGTTTAAAAAGTTTGAGAACCTTATAAATTCATGAAAAAAGAGGGAGCAGCTCTAAAGCTTGCGAATCTCGAGCATTTAGTTGCCGAAGAAGCACCTGATCCTTTGTTCCATGCTCTTGCAGAAATAAAAGATACAGATTTTGAGGCTCTCGTTGAAACGCAGTACTTCGGCCTCATCAATGTTTTCGCTTTTCTTCATAGAAAAGATAGAGAGCGACTAAAGCAATTAATCGAATTACGGCACCATGGAAGACTTCTCTTCAAAGAGACTGAGGTTCTCCTCTTCGATGCGGCAATGTATCTCGAAGCTGTTGAGTATGGTTTCTACTTTAATCCGCCCGAGCATTTTACACTATCTCAAACTCCCTTAGGGAAAAACTTTTCAAATGGAGAAGTAGCTCTTGACACTTCCATTATAATCCACTTTTCAAAACTTCCTGATTTCTTAAAAACTTTAAGCGGTTTAAGAAAAGTATCAATTCCTACGAGTATGAGTTTTGGCCAAGAAAAGAGCTTGTTCTTCAGAAATTTTAGATATAGATATGAATCATGCGGCACAGTCAAGAACTTTGTATACCAAGCAAAGAGAGATTATGACAAAAAATGGTAAAAAATAAACTTATCATCGCCATCGCCCTCCTGATCGGCACTACCATCGGCGCTGGCATCCTTGGAATCCCTTATGTCTTTGCCAAAGCAGGCATACTTCCAGGCCTTCTTCATCTTTTCATCATCGCAGCTGTCATGCTCCTCATCAATCTCTATCTAGGTGAGATTGCCATCAGAACCAAAGGAAATCATCAGCTCACAGGCTATGCAGAACACTATCTTGGAAAGACCGGGAGAAAAATCATGTTCTTTTCTATGGTCTTTGGCATTTATTCTGCATTGCTCGCATATCTTATCGGAGAAAGCAACAGCCTGAGCTTTATCTTTTTTGGAACATCGCAATATGCATTTGTTTCAGGAATCATCTTCTGGTTTATCATGTCCTTCCTCGCCTACTTCGGATTGAAAGGCCTTAAAAAATATGAGCCCGTCAGCGTCGCTCTCGTAATACTCTTCTCCCTCATCATTATCTTCATGTTCATGGGAAAAGTAAAAGTAGAAAACCTTGTTTATTTGAATCCACAATATTTCTTCCTTCCTTTTGGAGTGATTCTCTTCGCAATGCTAGGATACAGCATCCTGCCAGAATTAGAAATTATTTTGAAAGGCAAAGAAAAAATAATGAAGAAAGCGATTATCCTAGGAACGCTCATCCCAGCCATCATCTATGCCTTCTTTGCCATCAGCATTGCAGGCGTCTTCGGGCAAGCAACTCCAGAAATCGCAACCCTTGCTCTTGGAAAGATTTTCATCCTCCTGGGCATCCTCACCATGTTCACAGCCTATGCAGCTTTGAGCATCGCCCTCGAAGACATGTACATCCTTGACTACAAAATAAAAAGAAAAAAAGCCTGGCTTCTCACATCTCTCATCCCTATTCTTCTCTTCATCATCGCAGAAATCACAAAAACAAATTCATTCGTGAATGTCCTCGGCATCTCAGGAGCAATTTCAGGAGGCATTGCAGGTATTCTTATTCTCCTCATGAATCAAAAAGCAAAAAAGAAAGGAAATAGAAAACCCGAATATTCTATTCCTATAAATAAACCTTTAATCCTTATTCTTTCCATTATTTTTATTCTTGGAATTCTTCTGGAAATTTTCCTGCATTAAATCGAAATATGATAAAAAGTCATAAGGAAAAATAGATCTTTGTCGAGCAGAATAAGTGGGTAAGGGAGGCAAGGGGTCAGTAGGATGCAAGCTCTGCGAATGTTCTACTTCCTTTTTTCCTCGTCGATAAGAAGGGTCATTTTTCCTGCCAACAGGATCAAAAAGCGTTGTTGTTTCAGCGGTTCTCTCTTCATAAGTAACCTTATGCCCTACAAGTTCTGCACCTATAAACCCTCTGAACTTAATCTCATATTTCCCTATAAAATCTGTAGGTATGTCAATCTGAAATGTTGTCGTGATCTCACTTCTATCTTGATTATTTCCAGGAACCGATTCAGCAACATGATCAAAAGAATATCCTAAAATCGCAGTCAAGGTCCCAGAGATAAACATGTCAATACGTTCTTCCGTTAGAGGTGCATCATATTGCGCAACAATCTGGCTCATAAGAGTAATATCCTATTCGGCTTTTTAAAATTTTGTATGCTACACCTTCTCCATAACTTCAGCTCTTCTTCAAAAACCTCTCAAAACTATCTATCCGATACAAAAAGCCTCTGTCCAAGCATTCGCCCCGCATTGAATGACGGCAGTTGGTAGTGAACCACTATCAGGATCTCCTGTACAAACCATGGTGCAAAGAGGAGCATCTCCATCCCATCCGTTATACGTCGTGCAAGATGTCGGCCCAGAGCCGCTGCTGCACCCCTCGCATGTCCTAGGACTCCATCTTCGCAATAAAAATCTTCCAGTCCCGCAGCCAGGACTGCTTCCTGATGTATAAATAATTCTCCCGCTGCTCCCGATCCTCAATCCATTGCCAATACGCACATCAAGAGAATCTAAGGACATCCTCTCCCTCCATGTACTTCCATCAAAATCACCAAACTGCATCAACTCATCCTTCCAAACACCAAAATCCATAGAGTTATTCGTTGAAAGAATATTTGGCTTGCCAGTATCACCTGGCGCCTCCACCACATGAAACAATGCGTCCCTTCCAGGAGCAAAAACATCGCCTGTTCCCATTTGAACCTTAATTGCAGAATGAATATTCTGCTTCCAATCAACCTCATCAACACTATGCCCAAAAATGCTTGGATTTCCTCCAGAACCAGAAGGATTATATGCATAAGCAATTAAAATCCCGAAAAAAATACCCAGGAGAATGCTAAAGAAATAAAGATGCTTCTTCTCAACAACAAACTTAATCTCCATGAACAACCTCTTTGCATATTATA